>NZ_JBQENP010000005.1:0-139803 GCF_052044755.1 Acinetobacter sp. 22512
GATGAGTGTCTATAGTTTACCAAGTTAAAACCTCCTGTTTTCTCAGCACACATCAATGATTGGCGCATCAATTTTTTTATCTCTATATGCTTTACACTCAACATAAATTTTTTTCCCAGAAACTTTGTGTTCACATAATAAATCTAATTCACTGCCAGTCTTTCGCACTTCCTCTGTCACTAGATAATTTTGTGCTTCAAGCATTTTTTTACACAGTTTTTCTAGTAAATCACCCTTATCTTTAGTTGTAGCGGAGTTAGGAGTACAAATTTCAATATTCATTAGAAATACTCAAGATTTAATTATTTTCTGCTGTCATAACCTTATCAAAACTTTTACTACTCTTAAATACTTTAAAATTAATAAATTTCTTTGTAGGTTATGGTTAGATTATGAGATATATAAAAAGTTTATTATCTAAGTAATTTTAATTAAATTTTTAAAAAAAACAAAAGGTTGCATATATTTTTTTGCTTTTTTCACTGTGGCTACTTCGAGGTGTGTTGGTATCTAATATATTGTAGTAGGATTGCTTGGTCCTTAAATCTAATATTAGTCTTAAAGATTTATTCTTATATAGATATGCAATCACATAGGTTTAGCGAGTATTCGTAGGAATCTTCACTCATTTCTGAGATAGATAGTTATAATTGAATCAAATATTTTTTTAGTTAAGTTGAAATTTACACCTAATTTACACCATGGAATCCTAAAAATTATTTAAGATAATGATAATTTTAAAAATATTTTAATTGTGTGTCCAATCCATCAATTTGTTAATTTGTTCGTTAACTATATTGGAAGAAGACATATTCTTATTGAGTGTGATATGAAAACTTATAATTTTATCTTTACGTATGCCATGTCACAGAGTGGCTACCCTAGTGACAAGAAATGTGAATCAATAAAAAAATTAGAAAATAAGATTGGCAATAGGCAAATAGAAAAATGGACCAAGCTAGATAAAGTAGAAAATACTTTTATAGGTGAGTTAGTACTTCACTCATGTAGTATTTCTGAAAAAAGCGAAGAAGCTAAGCGGATTGTAAGAACTGTATTCGAAGAGATGATGTTTGAAATAGAAGTATATAGTGATGTTACTTTTACTATAGCCATGTTGGTTGATGGGTTAGGTGAATATTTGGAATTTAATGCTTAGTTTGGGTAACTTAAGATATATTAACAATAGTTAAAACGGTGTTGATATATCAGCTATAAGTGCGCAATTAAAGTCTTCTTTTCACAATTAAACCCAAAAACTGGACTGGTAGGTTGCGTACAAATATCGGTTAATCTTTAATAGAAACAAGTCTTTGAATAATTCCCGTAGAGTTAATCAATAATTCGCTGTTTAGCGTTGTTAAAATAACAGTGATTATGATGCAATCAGGACGAGCTCATGAGAGACTGATTTCTCGTCTGTTTCAGAAGCTCATATTCCTGAATAGACTTTTTCAACCGATCAATTGGAAGATAGAATTCATCTTTGAAACCCAATTTTTTCATAAAGGCTTGGCAATCCTGATTGGGACATTCAATTTGTAAATATTCATATCCAAATTTCTCTCCAAAATTACAGAGTTCTTAGATTAAAGCCGTTCCATAACCATTTTTCTGTTTCTTAAATCCGATGCGAGCAACAACAATATATTTTTTATCTTTATGTTCAGCAAAGGCATATTCCCCGAACCTTAGGTAAAGATCAATTAAACTTTTATCCAATGCGATAGTTACGTTCGTTTGCGGCTTTTTTTGTCTTAATTGCATAGATGAAATTCTCATTCTTGAATATCCGAATTGCTCTGTGGCAAATCTTCGGATTAAACATGAGATTTCATTTTGTTCTTCAAGCCCAATGAGTCCATCTTCTTCTAATGATTGGAATGATTTTGTATTCATTTTTACTCCAAAACTATAATTTCAATAATTAGCTAAGCAGGTCAAAGTATTAAGACTTTTACTATCCCTGACCTAAAATGGTGCTGTTTAAGTGACCTCCTCATGCACAGGCATTTCAGCTTTTCCATCTAAAAAGTCTGCGTACCATTGAAGCATAGAGCGTCTGTTTCTCAGCCATTTAGCATGGTTATAAGTTGCTCTTGTTTTATCATTATCAGTATGTGATAACTGTTTTTCAATCCATCTATCATCACTACCTAATTCATTTAAATATGTTGATGCAGTAGCCCTAGCGTCATGGGGGGAGACATCATTCATTTTCAAAGCATCAAGAGCAAAATTTAGAGTAGAGCGACCTAACATTTTTTCAGGTTTGCCAAGAGTAAGTTGCATTGGAGAAGAGAATACAAACTGACATTTTGCAGTGATTGTGTATTGCTCTTTCAGTATGCTGAAAGCCTGATCAGATAAGGGTAGTAGATGAATTTTATTATTTTTCATGGCACGCTTACCTTCAATGATTTCTTGAAAGGTACGTTCTGGGAATGTAATGGTTTTATTTTCCCAATCAACCCAAGCCCATTCTAATCTTCTTACTTCAATAGTACGTAACATTGTATAAAATAGAAAATTAAGAGCATTTCTTGTTGTTTGTGCTCCATTATATAAAGGTATTCTTTCTTTCAGTTCCCGTATTTCCTTCATCGATAACGGTCTGGCATGATTAATTTTTTGGCGTTTTATAACACCTTTAACTGCATATGTAGGATCAACTTCTGCTAATCCTTTCATAATACAAGACCGCATGATCATCCCAATAAACGTTTTATTAACAATTGCTGTCGTTTCACCGGTACTTGGTTTTAGTTTTTGTGACCGAGTTGATGTTCTAATACGTTCCATGGTGTTATTGATAATGAGTAAAACATGCTTGCTAGTCACGTCTTTTGGATGTAAATGCCCAATTACAGGGTAGATATCTGTTTTTAAGCCATACTCAATAAGCTTTTTATAATCCTCTGATTTATCAATTTTATGTTTCTCTTTCCATTCATCTCCATATTTTTTAAAAGTCTCTTGTTCTGTCTCTAAAGCAAGGCGAGCGGTTTCATTACGATGAGCGACAGGATTTATTCCTTTAGCCAGTAAGGCTCTATCTCTAGCATGATAGTAACGTGCTTCAGCAAGAGATATTGATGGGTATTCTCCATAAGTAATAGAACCTTCTTTTTTATTTAAGGAGAATTTGTGAATCCAAACTTTTTTCCCACTTGGTCTGACTTCTATATAAAGCCTATCTGCATCAAGCTTACGATATGGTTTGTCTTGTGGTTTTAAGTTTTTGACTTGGGTATCTTTTAACATGATGAAAAAACGGGTAAGAGGATTGGGATATACCCGTCATCTTACCCGTTTCTATGGTGTTTTCAAGCGAAGTAATAAGAAGTAATAAGCAATTAGTTCATATTTGTTTTGTATAAAAATCAATATCTTGTGAATTTATACGAACTCAAACGAAGTAACTTAATCTTTAAAGTTATTAAACTGTAATGGCACACCGAATTGTTGTTCACGTAAAAAAGTCATGACTTGTTGTAAGGTGTCACGCTTTTTATCAGTCACACGAATTTTGTCGCCTTGAATAGAAGATTGCACTTTAACGCCACTTTCTTTAATGGCTTTATTAATTTTTTTTGCAGTATCAGAGTCAAGACCATCTTTAAGTTTAATGACTTGTACAAAGTTTTTGCCTGAAGCCGCAGCTTTTTGTGGATCAAGTGCTTGAACATCAATTTTACGTTTATAAAAATGATTTTCTAACATGTTATAAACTTGTTCACACTGGAAATCACTTTCGGTACTGATTTTGATTTCTTTATTTTTTTCATTTAATTCGATAGAAACATCGTGACCACGGAAGTCAAAGCGTGTTGCAATCTCTTTTTGTGTGTTTTGTACAGCATGATTAACTTCAAATAACTCTAATTCAGAGACAATATCGAAAGAAGGCATAGTTTAGACCTTTACAAAGTGAAAGAATATTTGAGATGCTAAGAGGGTTTTCTTCATTTGCCAAGTGTTGTTTACATCAAAGGAGTGCACAATGATCCGTAAACAAGAAATTACAACATTTGAATTCCCAGAAAATGCTGTTATCTGGGATGTCCGTGATACTAATGCTTATGCAGAAGGGCATGTTAAAGGTGCGGTGAATCGCCCAATTAATGATTTGAATGCTGATATTTTGAACCAGGTCTCTGCGGGTCAGCCGATTTATATTTTATGTGGTGGTGGTAGCAAAGCTCCTCGTGCAGCTGAGAAACTAGAAGGATTGGATGCCTCGCGTGAATATGTCGTGCTGATGGGCGGGACACGTGCAGCTCGTGATGCTGGCTTGCCTCTAGAGCAGGGCGCATAAAAAAAGCACCTTCGGGTGCTTTTTTATTGAAGTGAATTATTGCGGTTTAAAATAAGGCTTTTTAGGTTTCACTTTCTTTTGGAACCGTTGAGGATTCAATTTTTGTAATAAGTGGTCTGGTACTGGACAAGCTTCTCCTAACATTTGAGCAACTAAGATTTCACTGCACAGCGGGGCAAATAAGAACCCTTTAGAGCCAAGCCCAGCAAAAGTAGCAATTCGGCTATTGTCCTGCATTTTTCCAACCAGCGGAAAATAATCCAAGCTTTGTGCCCGTATGGATGCACGCCCTTGCCATATCGAAGGTGACGGTAACTTTTCAGCATATTCAGGGAATACGTTGTGGATTAATTCAAAGTTATGTACATGATCTTCGGGAAGTACATCTTGATCTTCACGATTTGGGTAGAAAGACGCACCTAAAATCATCAGCGAGGCATCAAGTTGCATGCAATAGCCGCCATAGCTATAAGCTTCATTTAAAGGCAGGGGAGCAAACGTATTATCAACCCAGCTCACTTGTCCACGTATTGGTTTTAACTGTGGATAGCTGTCAAATAAAGCAGCACTTTCTCGAGCACAGCACACAACGACATGATCTGCTTCTGCAATAATTTGATTGTCGGTGTGCAATTGAACTTTATTTTCAGAAGAAACAAGTGCTGTGACATGGGCAATTTTGAGATTGATACATGGATGCTGCAAAATTTCATCACGTAATTGATGTGGTGAAACGGAACCAGCCTCAGTTAGTAATATGCTTGAGTAATCAGTTTCAAGTGAGCTCACTGAGTTGGTAACAACTTGAGCTGGATACTGATTTACCAAATCTAGAAGTTCTTCTGCATTTTTCAATGCAATTTGTTGAATTTGAAGTGGACGGAATGCATTAAAATTTTTATAAAAATTTAAAGCATGTTGCCAACTTAAGGTCATGAGATGTTCATGACTTTGTTCAATTGGGCATAGTTTCGGATTAAGTAATGCCAAAGGATTTCCAGAGGCACCCAATAGTGCCTTGGTTTGCTCGTATAAGGTCACTTGGTGGCCACGTGCTGCAAATGCCCACGCCGTGCTTAAACCTGCTACACCAGCCCCTATAATCGCAATATGCTGTTGCTCTGTAGCCAATGTATGAGTTTGCCCTAATTCTGTGGAACCTTCATCAGATTCAGGCAGATTCCAGACTGCTTTGAGCATTTCTCGTTTATGGCCAAAACCACGTGGACGAGAAATATCAATACCATGTGCTTTGAGTCCACGTTTTAGAATGCCAGCAACACTAAAAGAGGCAAAGGTAGTGCCATAACCTGAAAGACGGACAATATTATTTAAAACATTTTGTTCCCACATGTCTGGGTTACAAGATGGTGCAAAGCCATCTAAAAACCAGGCATTCACAGCTTTAGTTTTAGCCATGCTTGGGAAAATTTCTTGCGCATCTCCAAGCCATAAATCGATGCTAAAACGTTCTTTAGGAAAAGTTAAACGATGACATCCAGCAATAGGCAGGGGATATTGTTCAATTAACTGCTCTGCAAGTGGTTTAAGTTCATCCCAGACATTTAAAGCGCGAATAAGATCAGCTTTACTTAATGGAAATTTTTCCACGCTAATTGCATGTAAATGGCTTTGATTATCAGGACGAACTTGCCGCCAAAGTTGCCAGAGTGCAAGAATATTTAAACCTGTACCAAAACCGGTTTCTCCTACACTGAAATATTCAAAATCTTTTAGATTAGCTAATCGTTCTGATAAGTCATTACCATTTAGAAAAACATGTCGTGTTTCAAGTAGGCCATTATCTTTAGAGAAGTAGACATCACCAAATTGTTTAGAAATGGGAATCTCGATACCATCGACAAATTCCCAGTCCAGCTCTGCTGTTTGGATACGGTTTGATACGTTCATTGAATTTAATAGATCGCTTGGTATTACCACTGGCGTCGACGTTTTGTATGAATATAACTAGCAATAAAGAAACCTAGCAATACACCACCCGCTAAGGTAACAGCGCCATATAAAAACATTTGCGCACTTCGTTCGCTTTGTAAGACTTGAACCTGAACAGAGAGATTATCATTTTTTAGCTGTAACTCTTGGTTCTGGGCCAATGCTTCAAGGTTGGCATGTTCTAGCTGTTTTAAGCGAGATGCTTGATCTTGAACCAGGGCTTTGATTTTTGCGTCTTGCTGTTGCTTGTTCTTTGCGAGCTGTTCTGCTGTAAGTGGTTGTGTTGCAGTTGGTGCTGTCGTCGCTGCAGTTTTGGCTCCAGTTGAAGATGTTGGAGCTGGTTTAGCGGCTTGAGTTGAAGGCGCACTTGGGGAAGGAGCTGCTGGTGTCGCAGCAGGTTCAACTGCTCCAGCAGTTGAACATATCAAACACAAGCCAAGAAAGCTTTTGATTGCAAGCTGCATGCGATTACCCTTTTGGAAATGCTTTATTAAACGGTTTTACATCAACGTGAGCATAAATGCCTTCTTTAAGAAATGGTTCTTCTTTTAACCATTCATCTAATGCTTCGCGACTGTCGAATTCAACAATCATGGTGCTACCATAGAAGCCTGCTTGCGGATCATTAGGATCTTTTGGCATAGCACCCGCTGTAACAAGGCGGCCTTCATCATCGAGTTTTTGTAAGCGTTCGATATGCTGAGGGCGTACTGCCAAGCGTTTTTCTAAAGTTCCTTCGTTATCGGTACAGCTTAGAACAAAAAAAGGCATGTAATCGTATCTCTATAATCAATCAGGAAGCATTTTAAGCATCTGGTGACTTAAAATGTTTGCGTAAAATAATGAACTGAATAATGATAAATGAAAACATCACGATCATGTCACCAAATGCAGTAAATTCGCCCCAATATTTTCCACCGTGAAATAAAAACGCGAAGAATATATGCAGACAAGACATCACGACAAACATCGCAGCCCAAGCAAAATTGAGGTTTTTCCAACCTTTTTCACTCAAATCTAAAATCGGGTCAAATAAGCGTTGAATGAGTGGTTTACGATCTTTACCAAACCAAGGTGAAATCAAGAATGCGCCTGCAAAAACTAAATTTAAAATCGCAGCTTTAAGACGAATATAGAAGTCGTCACTTAACATGAGGGTGATACCACCAAAAATGACAGTCATAAACAATACAAACCACTGTTGTTTGTCAAGACGGAATTTTTGGAAAACGAATAGGGCACCATATACCACAAGCATTGAAATAATTAATCCAGTCGTCGCTACAAGAATATTATTATTATCGGCACCACCAGCAGACCCGATCAGTTTGAGTAAAGGATGCTGGGTGTCAGTTGGATCAACTGTTTTATATAAATAGAAGAAAATAATTAATGGAACAAAGTCCAGAAGTGCTTTCATGTTAGAGTATCTGATCAGGTTTGGCGAATGGCATAGTATAAAAGATGCAAGGCATAGATTTACATACACATAGCAATATTTCTGATGGAACTTTGTCTCCGGAATTACTGGTGCAAGCTGCTATAGATGTGAACTTGCATACATTGGCTTTGACTGACCACGATACAATGGATGGGTTACAGCGTGCAAAAATTGCTGCACAAGGTCATGATTTAAATATTATTTCTGGTGTAGAGATTTCTAGTCAATGGTCGCGCCCAACCACTAAGAAGAGTTATGGTGTACATATTGTTGCTTTAAATATGCAAGATGAAGCACCAATTCTAGAAGCATTAGAACAACAAAAAAGAATTAGAGCGCAAAGAGCTAAAGTGATTTGTGAGCTATTAGAAAAATGTATTGGCTTTCAGATTTATGATGATGTTCTTGCTAAAGTAGAACATCAGGCGGATAGGATAACAAGAACTCACATTGCTAAAACATTGGTCGAGAAAAATGTCGTGACTCGTCCTCAACAAGCATTCGATCGTTTCTTAAAAGAAGGAAAACGTGCTTTTGTAAAGTTTGAAGGACTAGGCTTAAAAGAAACGATTGATGTGATTCATCAAAGTAAAGGCTTCGCAGTATTAGCACATCCGACCCGTTATGATTTATCTGCAACTAACGTTCGTTATTTAATTGAATTATTCGCGACATCAGGTGGAGATGCAATTGAGTTACCTCCACCAATGGAACCTCTATCTACTCGCCAGATGATTGATCGAATGATTGAACAATATCAGTTGGCAGTTTCAATTGGCAGTGATTTTCATGGTGAAAATATGCCATGGATTAAACTCGGAAATACGCCTAAACCCACTGATAAGCAGTATGGGATTTGGGAACGTTTTGTTTAAACTTTTTATAGTAAGTTGTTATCTTGAGCCTGAATTGGCGGTGGGGTAGGTTTACCGAGAGTCCCTAATAGTTCAATCTCGATACTACGTACCATTGCATCTAGCGGTAAATCATTACTTTGAGTACCGAAGGGCTCTTCAATTTCAGAGCTTAGCGCATCTAGACCTAAAAATGTGTATGCCAAAATTCCGACGAGTAAAGGTGTTGCTAATCCAAGCAATGAACCCAGACTAAACGGCAACATAAAACAGAAAAAATAGACTGTGCGGTTAAGTAAAACTGAATAAGCAAATGGAATAGGTGTATTGGCAATTCGGTCACAGCCAGTTTGTACGACGCTTAAGTCGGCAACATTCTTATTCATTTGTGCATAAATGATGTCAGAAATTTCGCCTTCTTTAAGTGCCTGCAACAATTCCCAGTGAATGAGACTGAGCGTGTACTGAGGGGCATTATTTTGTTGGTAGAGTTGAGTGAGTGCTTGCTGACTCATACCACTGGTTTGAATCAACTCAGTTGGGTTCGCCGTCTGACGACGTAAACGGTCACGCAATACATTAGCAAAAACAATCACATGTTGAATAACACGCTCACGGCGAGCTTGAGTTAAAATACGGCAGTCACGGTCAAAATGGCGTGAAGTTGCGATTAGAACGCCCCATAATTTTCGGGCCTCCCACCAACGGTCATAACACGCAGTATTTTTAAATCCTAGGAAGATTGAAAGTACGACACCAATGAGCGTGAAGCCAACCAAAGGAATCTCTGGAAAGCGATAAAGATTGATGTACTCCACTCCACCAATGATTGCCGAGATCAGCATCACAACGCCTAGGGATGGCAAAATTTTGGGTAAAATTGTGCCTCGCCAAGAGAATAAAACTTTGAAAATACTAGGCTGTTCCCGAACAATCATTTTATTTTAAACGTCGCTATTTTTGTTTTGATCTTCTAGGCTTAGTGGTACTTTGTCAATATCATTGAAATGATATTGTTGCTGGGTTGAGCAGTTGTTGTTCAGCAAAGGAAAAGCTCCCTTCTGGTGAGATAATAAAATGGTCAAGCAAACGAATTTCGACAAGCTGACAAGCCTGTTCAAGTTGCTGAGTTAAGGCAATATCTTCGGAAGAAGGCTGCGCTGAACCAAATGGATGATTGTGTGCAATAACGAGCTGGCAAGCATGTTGCTGTAAGGCGTAGCGTAGGGTTTGATTGACCGAGACTGCGCAATGCTGAACTGAACCAAAGAATAGCTTTTTAAAATGAAGCTTTCTTAATTCGGGATCTAGGCACAAAACAGCAAAGACTTCTTGTTTTTCGCCTTTTAATTCATAACGCAGATAATCCAAAACTAAATCTGATGAATGAAGGCTGATATTATTTGTCTGGAAGTGATGATCGAGATAACGCCGTCCAAGTTCTTTGACTGCCAGTAATTGTGAATATTTCGTTGCCCCAATGCCATTAAATTGAGTTAACTCACTAAATGAGGCATCAAACACGGCATTAAGATTACCGAAGTGCTGAATGAGTAAACGAGATAACTCGACTGCTGAATGTTGCCTTGAACCTGAGCGAAGAAAAATCGTGAGTAGCTCAGCATCTGATAAACTTTGTGGACCTTGTTGTAATAACCGTTCTCTTGGCCGTTCTTGTTCAGGCCAATTTTTAATAGAAGTATTCATATTCCCCAGCATTATTCGCTTAAAATTTTATTTTGTTTGCCCAATCAATCTTGGGTCTGCGCGTATTTAATGCTATTGTGAGCGCCACTGCAACAGAAAGGTATCCTGTTCGTGAGCTTTGATCTAAGTGTTATTCCTCATAAAAACATTGTTTTAGCTGTTACTGGCGGAATTGCTGCCTATAAAAGTGCTATCTTAGTCCGCCGCCTCAAAGATTATGGCTTTGACGTGCGAGTGGTGATGACACATGGTGCTCAGGCATTTATTACACCACTAACTTTTCAGGCTCTTTCTGGTAATCCTGTTCATACTGAACTTCTAGACCCTGCGGCTGAAGCGGGTATGGGACATATTGAATTAGCACGTTGGGCTGATTTATTACTAGTCGCACCTGCAAGCTGTGACACATTGGCTAAATTTGCGAATGGTTTGGCAGATGACTTGCTCAGTACAGTTTTTTTGGCAACAAAATCTCCTGTCTGGGTAGCTCCGGCGATGAACCAGCAAATGTGGGCTGCTAAAGCTACACAACGTAATTTGCAAACCTTGGTCGAAGATGGCGTGCATGTGATCATGCCGGATGCGGGTGAGCAGGCTTGTGGTGATGTTGGCTTAGGCCGTATGCCTGAGCCAGAAGAAATTGCTCGCCAAGTCGCTGGCTATTTCCATCAAGCTCAACGTGCCATCGCTGAGAAATTTGGGCTGTTGGCAGGTAAGCGAGTAGTTATTACTGCTGGGCCAACACGTGAAGCGATTGACCCTGTCCGTTATATCTCAAACCATAGTACTGGAAAAATGGGCTTTGCTTTAGCCGCTGCTTGTTATGCTGCTGGCGCGCAAGTGACTCTGATTGCGGGACCTGTAAGTTTAGATACGCCTAATGGTGTTCAACGTGTAAATGTTGCCTCAGCACGACAAATGCTCGATGTCAGTATGAGTTCACTAGAAACAGGCTGCGATATTTTTATTGCGACTGCGGCAGTTGCAGACTATCGCGTAGCAGAAGTTGCTGAGCATAAAATTAAAAAAGCAGGGGATGAGTTGAATGTTTCCCTTGTCAAAAATCCGGATATTGTGGCAACAATCGCAGGTCAGGAAAAACGTCCATTTATGGTGGGCTTTGCAGCCGAAACGCAAAATGTTGAAGAATATGCGGCAGGTAAACTTGTTGCTAAAAAATTAGACATGATTGCGTGTAACGATGTATCACGTGCTGATATTGGGTTTGCTTCTGATGAGAATGCGATGACAGTTTTCTTTGCTGAAAGCTATCACATGAAAAAGCGTGAGTTGGAGAAAGCATCTAAACAGGAAATTTCTCAACAATTGGTTGAAGCTATTTCAGATGCATTACGCCGTAAATAATTTTTGAATCAAATAAAAAAAACCGCGAATGAATCGCGGTTTTTTTTATTTGTCTTGTTTTAGACAGCTTAAGGAATTTCATCCTCAAATTCAGGCTTAACCTGAACAATGAAGTCTTGACGGTTAAGACCACGCCATAATGCAAATGCAGTACCGATATAAATCGAAGAATAAGTACCGACAAATACACCAACAAACATTGCCACAGAGAACCAGTGTAGACCATCACCACCTAAGAACATCATAGCTAGAACAACCAGCAATAAAGTCATTGATGTATGAATGGTACGACGTAAAGTCTCAGTTAACGCAATATCGACGATTTCACGAGGAGTCGCACCGCGAATTTTACGGAAATTTTCACGAATACGGTCTGACACTACAATGTTATCGTTAAGCGAGAAACCAATAACAGCAAGTACCGCAGCTAACACTGTAAGGTCAAATGGCCATTGGAATAATGCAAAAGCACCAATAATAATGATGATGTCGTGGAATAAAGACATTACGGCACCCATCGCGAGTTTAAACTCAAAGCGAATGGTTACGTAGATCAACATTAAGATAAGTGCAAGTGCAACGGCACCAGCAGAACGGACATAGAGTTCATTACCAACTTGACCACCAACAGAGTCCACTTTATGAACTTCGGCAGCATTATTTGGTAACTGCACTGCTTTAGTAATCGCATTACTAAGGTCTTCAACCTTAACTTCTTGTACTGGCATACGCACAAGTAAGTCTTTATTACTACCTAAGGTTTGTACTACAGCATCTTTAAAACCAGCTTTATCGAGTGCCTGAATAACTTCAGACTGATTGGCTGGTTGAGCATAGTTAAGCTCAGCTGAAACACCACCTGTAAAGTCCAAACCGAGGTTAAGACCTTTAGTCGCAATAAAGAAAATACTTGCCAAAGTAATAAGGATCGAGAAGATCGCCGCAGGTTTGGCAATCTTCATGAACGGGATGATTTTTGCATCATCCGGACGACCATATTGTTTTGAATCTTGTTGAGTCACTTTAGTCATCATCGATCTCCTTAAATGCTCAACTTTTTCAAATTACGACGTTTGCCATAAATGATTTGTACGATTGCACGAGTTACTGTAATTGCAGTAAACATCGAACAAATAATACCGATCATTAATGTCACGGCGAAACCTTTGATTGGGCCTGTACCAATTGCAAACAGAATGAATGCAACGAGGAACGTGGTTAAGTTCGAGTCAAAAATGGTGTTATAGGCTCGATCATAACCGGCCACAATGGCCTGTTTGGGTGAGGCCCCCCAGAGCATTTCTTCTCGGATACGCTCACATATCAATACGTTCGCATCGACCGCCATACCAATGGTAATAACGATACCGGCAATACCCGGTAAGGTGAGGGAAGCTCCAATCCATGACATCACAGTTAAAATCATTGCCAAGTTAAACACAAGAGCAAAGTTCGCGATTAAACCGAATACGCGGAAGAAAACCACCATCCAGATTGCAACGAGCAAGAAGCCGATTTGAGTAGACAATACACCTTTATCAATGTTTTCTTGACCAAGGCTTGGACCTACTACACGCTCTTCAACAAAGTACATTGGCGCAGCCAAAGCACCAGCACGAAGCATTAATGCAAGTTCAGATGCTTCTTGAGGAGAACTTAAACCGGTAATACGGAAAGTCGAACCTAAAACAGCTTGAACTGTTGCTGCATTAATGACTACAGACTCAGTATATGGCGTACGAACTTCTGTTTGTGCACCAGTTTTTGGATCTGTGACATAGTTAATTTTTTGCTTGTTCTCGATGAACAATACCGCCATGCGTTTACCAACTGCATTACGGGTTGCATCGGACATTAGCTTACCGCCAGCGCTGTCGAGCGTGATATTTACTTCGGCACCGCCAGAGTCCTGACTAAAGCCAGAGCTTGCATTTTGAACACGCTCACCAGTCAAGATTCGGTTACGTTGCAACAAGAGTTGACGACCACTATCTAAAGACTCATAAGCAAAAACTTCTGTGCCCGGAGGTAAAGGTTGACCATTATATTTACCCGTATATGGATCGATATATTGATCATTTAAGTCAGAAACTAAACGGAATTCGAGGTTCGCAGTACGCCCTAAAACACGTTTAGCTTCAGCTGTATCTTGTACACCTGGTAATTCAACAACAATACGGTTGCTACCCTGACTTTGTACCAATGCTTCTGCAACACCAAGTTCGTTAATACGATTACGTAATGTTGTTAAGTTCTGATTTACCGCATATGACTGAATTTCTTGGCGACGTACATCAGTATAAGTAAGCTTTAAAGTAGAACCTGTAGAGCTTGCTAATGCCTGTTGGGTATATTCATTCCCATTACGACGTAAAAAATCCATTGCTGCATCACGGTCAGCATTGTCAGCAAATTGAACAGTGATCACATTATTTGTTAATGCAAGACTGTTAAATTTGATCTTGTTTTCACGGAACTGACGACGCAAATCGGTGGCAGAGGTTTCCATACGTTGGGCAACGGCTTTGTCCATATCTACTTCAAGCAAGAAGTGGACACCACCACGTAAGTCCAAACCAAGTTTCATTGGTTTTGCCCCAATCTTTTGCAGCCATTCCGGTGTGGTTGGTGCAAGGTTTAGGGCGACAACATATTCATCACCTAAGTCACGACGTAATACTTCTTTTGCCTTTAACTGTGCTTCAGATGAACTGACACGCAATAGGGCAGCATTATTTGTAAAAGTATTGTCATGGCTCGCAATATTTGCTGTTTTTAAAATTTGCTCTGCTTTTTTCACCACACTTTGATCAATTTGGGTACCAGCTTTGGCACCGGAAATTTGAACAGCGGGCTCATCCGGATATAGACTCGGCAGTGCGTATAATGTACTGATTACCAGAACAACCAGAATCAGTAAATATTTCCATGCAGGGTAACGCATTCGCTTTCTTCTTAAATGAAAAAGCCGTGCTAAAGCACGACTGTTTTATGATTAAAGGTTATTTAGAGTGCCTTCAGGTAATACTGAAATTACGCTGGCACGCTGAATTTTTACTTCTACACCACGGCTAAGTTCAACAACTGCATAGTCACCTTCAATTTTGGTTACTTTGCCCATTAAACCACCAGCAAAAACAACTTCACTACCCACACCTAAGCTCTCGATCAAAGAACGGTGTTCTTTAGCACGTTTTGCTTGAGGGCGCCAAATTAAGAAATAAAAGATTGCAACGAATACGACAATCATCAAGATGTTTGGCAAAATACCATTAGTTGGGCCAGCTGCCGGTGCTGCATGAGCAGCAGAAATTAAAAAGCTCATTTTGATTTCCTAAAGTTAAAAATATGAGTCAGATAACTGACATAATCCTAATTCGTTTTGCAATTTACCTTGTCTTGAGGTTGAGCGCAAATCTGGCTTATTCATCAACCGGACATGGTGGAACTTCTAAACCACGACGGGCATAAAAGTCCTGAACAAATTCATCAAATGTGCCATTGTCTAATGCATCACGCATACCTTCAGTCAAACGTTGGTAATAACGTAAGTTATGAATAGTACCGAGCATAGATGCCAACATTTCTCCACATTTTTCAAGGTGGAATAGATAAGCGCGGGTAAAGTTTTTACAAGTGTAGCAATCGCAATGTGGATCGAGTGGACTCTGGTCATGGCGATATTTGCTATTACGAATACGTACCAGACCATCAGTGACAAAATAATGACCGTTTCGAGCATTACGAGTCGGCATTACGCAGTCAAACATATCGACACCGCGGCGCACCGCTTCAACGATATCTTCTGGTTTACCAACGCCCATCAAATAACGAGGTTTGTCATGTGGCATTTTATTTGGTAGATAATCTAAAACTTTGATCATCTCTTCTTTAGGTTCACCTACAGATAAACCTCCAATTGCGTAACCGTCAAAGCCGATTTCTAAAAGGCCATTTAAAGACTCATCGCGTAAGTCTTCATACATGCCACCTTGAATAATGCCAAATAACGCATTGTGATTTTTGAGCTCATCATGGTGATGAGTTTTACAACGTTTTGCCCAGCGCAAAGAAAGTTGCAATGATTTTTGAGCTTCTTCATGTGTCGCAGGGTAAGGCGTACACTCATCAAAAATCATGACGATGTCAGAGTTCAAGACCTGCTGAATTTCCATAGAAATTTCAGGTGATAAAAATACTTTTGAACCATCAATCGGTGAGCGGAAGGTAACACCTTCCTCTTTGATTTTGCGCATTGCGCCAAGACTAAAAACCTGGAAACCGCCAGAGTCAGTCAAAATTGGCTTATTCCATTTAATAAAGTCATGCAAACCACCGTGTTCTTTAATCACTTCAAGACCCGGACGCAAATATAAATGGAACGTATTTCCTAAAATAATTTGTGCCTGAATGTCTTCGATGTCACGAGGTAACATGCCTTTGACTGTGCCGTAAGTCCCCACTGGCATAAAAACAGGTGTTTCAACAACACCATGTTCTAAAGTTAAACGACCACGACGGGCACGCCCCGACTGACCTAATTTTTCAAACTTCATCTAAAAATCCTGAACACGAGCAGAGGCGAAGAAACAGTTCGCTGCTAAAAAGAGGGCTATTTTCCTTGATTCTGCGACGTAGTTCTACTACTAAATGTAGCCGTTATATAAAAAGGTGGGGGAAACTAAGGATAGATTTTATGACATAGATATTTTAATGAAGGAAATATCTAGAATTTAGGCTTTTAAAAAATTATAAACGGTTTGGCAAAGCTAATCGATATTGCTAAATATTTACATCCTTTAATAGAGGATGTGTATAGATGATTAACAATATCGATCAGAATTTTAATTTTTAAACTTCTAATTTATCAATCAGCATTGCATCGCCATAGCTAAAGAAACGATAGCGGCTTTTAACTGCATGTTCGTAGGCAGCCAAAATGTTGTCTCTATTTGATAGCGCTGATACCAACATGAGCAGGGTAGACTCTGGTAAATGGAAGTTAGTAATTAAACGGTCTACGATGCAGAACTCGTAACCTGGATAGATAAAGATTTGTGTGTCGCCAGTCCAAGCTGCAATTTTACCGCCATGAGCTTGAGCTGCACTTTCTAAAGCACGTGTCGCGGTTGTACCAATGGCAATCACTTTATTGCCGCGTGCTTTAGTCGCCAAAATTAAATCAATAGTTTCTTGAGGAACATCACACCATTCACTGTGCATGACATGATTGGTAATGTCATCAGTACGAACAGGCATAAATGTGCCAGCACCGACGTGTAAAGTCACAAAAGATTTTTGAACATTTTTTTGCTCTAACTTTGCTAGTAACTCTTCGTCAAAGTGCAAACTCGCAGTAGGAGCGGCAACACTGGCAATTTTTTCGGGATTATGGAAAACCGTTTGATAGCGTTCAGTGTCAATTTCTTCTGCTTCACGGTTAAAGTAAGGTGGAATAGGTAACTGGCCATATTGCTCAAGAACAGGCAAGATCGGCTGTGAAAACTCAACCACAAATAAATTTTCGTGACGGCCACGTACAATCACAGGAATATTATCTGCACCGACGAAAAGCTCTGCACCTGCTTTAGGTGAGTTGCTAGATTTGATATGACAATACGCCGTGGTGTGATTCAGCATACGCTCAACCAAAATCTCAATAGCACCGCCTGTAGAGCGTTTTCCTTTAAGTCGAGCTTTCATGACCTTGGTGTCATTAAGCACCAACAAATCACCCTCTTCGAACAGATCGATAATGTCTGTGAACATGTGATCGTGATATTGACCCTTTGAATCTAGGTGCAATAACCGTGAAGCACTACGTGATGCAAGTGGGTAACGGGCAATAAGTTCATCAGGTAATTCAAAGGAAAAGTCAGACAGTTGCATATTTGAGAAAAAACACCACAAAAATTGGGCCTAGTATAAACTTTTTCGCTTTTTTATGGCTGTGCTTCTGACCTAAATCATGAAAAATGTTTAAATGATCTAAAAGTGAACGATAATATTCACTTAGGGTTTGACAAGTTTTACAAACGCGCTAATATACGCAACACAAACATACTTCCTCTCCCGAGGTGGTGAAATTGGTAGACGCGGCGGACTCAAAATCCGCTGTCAGAGATGACGTGTCGGTTCGAGTCCGACCCTCGGGACCATATTCAGAATCGTAAGATTCTACGAAAACCCCTAAACTAACGGTTTAGGGGGTTTTTGTTGGGTATAAAAAAGTGGATAGAGCTTAAGAAATTATTATTTGATCCCGAGGGTCGGACTCGAATTTCTAGCTATAAATTTAGAGCTTATAAAAAATCTTTCATTTTTTAAGCTTAAGAAGTTCTTCTTTAAATACCAAACATCTTTGATAAAAGCGAAACTGAGCAAGAATCTAAACTCTTATTCAACTAATATTTTTGACCATCTTTTAATAATATTATGAACTCGCATTTCTAACATCTTACAACTGTCTACCTTCAAATATTTGTTGTATTTTCCTCAAGCATACCCACTTTATGTATCTGAAAATCTTTAATTGAAACTTCACATTTCTATTTTGAAAAGAACGTTGCTCTTTTAATGTACTGTGTTAAAGTTTGTAGTAGATCATAATGATTATAAGTACATTTATTGAGAGCGGTTCCGACCAAAAACGACATAATCTGTGAGGCGGGCAATGACATTCCAACGTTTAGAACTAAATCAGGTTGAGCAGTTAAGTGCTTGTAGGATATCTCTGTTGCTTGGATTAAATGCCGAGCAGAACTACATCGAACAATTTTTCCGGTTTAGTCTTCGTCTTTTGAATTGTAAAAAAGCCTTATTGACTTTTAATCAGGAACCTTACTTTTGGCACCGTTGCCCTGAAGGCATGACGGCAATCTCGTTTAAACCATCAAAGCATTTAAAACAGTGCTTCGCCAAACAACAGGTCATTAATCACTTACATCCTTCATATCAAAATTTAATCAACTATTTAAAAGAATTAAATATTGAGTGCAGCAGGGCACTGGCCGTGCATCTTTTACACCCTGATAAAACCTCGATGGGCTTTGCTGTCTTTTTTGATGACGATGCTGCAACGTTTGAAGATGATGATATTCAATTGTTGCTCGATTATTGTTCTACTTTTATGCAGCAAGTTGAGTTGAAGTTTAACTATGAAGAGTTAAACGAACTCTATGAACAACAGGTAGCGATTAATTCGAGTAAGACGAAATTCTTTTCGATTATCTCACATGACTTACGGGCACCGTTTCATGGATTGCTTGGATTTTCTGAGGTACTCGCCAAAGAGCGAGAAACTTTAGATGAATCGAGTATTCAAAATATTGCAGATTATTTATATGACACCTCACAATCGACCTATAACTTGCTTGAAAGTTTGCTGACATGGGCGATGGCCGAGGGAGGGCGTTTTGTCTATCACCCGATTAACTTTAAACTTAGACAAGTCAGCAATATCGTTTGCGATGTACTGCATACATTAGCTTTAAAGAAAAATATTGAACTGGTTAATGGTGTTCCAGATGATTTAAACATCTACGCCGATATCAATATGATGACCTCTGTAATTCAGAACTTGGTGTCAAATGCGTTGAAATTTACCGACGTTGATGGATCAGGCAAAGTCTTTATTGAAGCTCAACAAGCGGATACAAATGTAGAAATTACTGTTCGAGACACAGGTCTGGGCATGACCGAGCAACAAATGGCAAATTTATTCCATCCACGTATTACTGCTAGCTTTAAAGGCACTGCAGGGGAAAAAGGTGCTGGCTTAGGTTTGAGTCTTTGCAAGCGTTTTGTCGAGATTAATCAGGGGCAAATTACTGTTAGCTCTAAAGAAGGGGTGGGAACGACATTTAAGGTTTTATTACCTTCAGCTCAAGAAAGTCATGAGGTGCATACCGAACATCATTCTTCATCAGAAGCAAAATTAGTCTAATTCCTTTTCCTAACACTACTCGAACTGCTATAACTAAAAACAGAGTACGAGGAAAAGAGCTTTTTATATGAATGCGGAGCAGTTACAAAAAACATTGCGTGCCAGTCAGTACGCAGAACAAGTTTTAGGTTTGCATCAAGCTGTTTTAGAACAAGATTATCAAATAGATCAATTTACTGCACCGCTCTCGACCGAACAGATTTACCAATTTGTACAGACCACGCTAGATGGGATTGGTGATGAAACGTCTTGGATGCGCGGAATGCGCATTTTACGTAGCCGTTTAATGTTCCGCTGGATTTGGCAGGATGCCAACCAACTGACCGATGTTGTCACACTCACTCGTGAACTTTCTGATTTTGCTGATGCCAGTATTTGTGCTGCAAAAGATTTTGCGCGTGTCGCACTTGTGGCGAAACACGGTGAACCTGTGAGTTACTCTGGCAAAATTCAAGATTTGATTGTGGTTGCCATGGGTAAGCTTGGTGCTCAAGAGCTTAACTTGTCGAGTGATATCGACTTAATTTTTGCCTTTGATGAGCAAGGTGAAACCGATGGTCGCAAATGTATTGATGTACAGCAGTTCTGTATTTTGTGGGGACAAAAACTCATTTATTTGCTTGAACACATTACTGCCGATGGTTTTGTATTTCGAGTTGATATGCGCTTACGTCCTTGGGGGGATGGCTCGGCATTAGCGATTAGTCATGCAGCTTTAGAAAAATATTTAAGTCAACATGGCCGTGAATGGGAACGTTATGCCTGGATTAAAGCGCGTGTTGTCACTGGAGGTAAAGAAGGACAGGATTTGTTAGAAATGACACGTCCTTTTGTGTTCCGCCGCTATGTCGATTACACCGCTTTTGCTGCCATGCGTGATATGAAAGCAATGATCGAGCGCGAAGTCTTACGTCGTCATATTGAGGATGATATTAAACTCGGGGCGGGTGGTATTCGTGAAATTGAGTTTATTGTTCAGGTCTTCCAGCTGATTTACGGCGGTTCTAAACGTGAGTTACAAGACCGTCAATGTTTAGTCAGTCTTGAGCACATTGGTGAAGCTGGCTTATTAGAAAAACAAGCTGTATTAGAGCTTGAAGATGCTTACCTATTTTTACGCCGTGTTGAACACGCGATTCAAGCTCTAAATGATCAACAAACCCAATTATTACCAGAAGAATTGGACTTAAGACAACGCATTATAGATACCTTAGGTTTTACGAGCTGGAATGAGTTTCTCGATGTTCTTAATGAAAAACGTCAAAAGGTAAAAGTTCAATTTAAGCAGCTCATTGAAGATACCAGCTCTAATGCCGCAACTGAAAATTTTGGGCAATTAGAGCAGCAATTAGATGAAGTGCTGGATGACAATGCGAAAAATCTGATTCATGAGTTTTGGCATGGCCATGCACTTAAAAAACTTCCTTCAAATGCTGTGCAGCGTTTAAAAACATTTTGGCCTCATTTAATTGAAGCGATCTTACAGTCTGAACAACCTCAAACTGCATTGTTGCGTTTAATGCCACTGATTGAATCAGTCATGCGTCGAACCGTTTATTTGGTGATGTTGATTGAAAGTAAAGGCGCATTGCAACGCTTAGTGAAAATGGCGACGGTGAGTCCGTGGATTTGTGAAGAACTGACACAGTATCCGGTACTGTTGGATGAGTTCTTATCGATGGATTTTGAGTTACCAAAACGTAAGGATTTAGAAGACTCATTACGTCAGCAGTTACTTCGTATTGAGATTGATCAGGTCGAAGACCAAATGCGAGCACTTCGCCTGTTTAAAAAGAGCAATGTACTTACTGTTGCTGCAAGTGATGTGTTAGCTGAAAGCCCTCTAATGAAGGTTTCCGATGCATTAACAGATATTGCTGAAGTTAGTGTTAATGCAACCCTACATTTGGCTTATCAAACTGTGGCGAAGCGCCATGGTTACCCAAAAGATGTTGATGGGAAACGCTGCTCACTCGACTACAAAGCTTTTGCTGTCATTGGTTATGGCAAAGTGGGTGGTATTGAGCTGGGCTATGGTTCTGACTTAGACCTTGTCTTTATTCATTACCTAGATGAACAAGCTGATACGGATGGAACCAAGTCAATTAGTGGCTTTGAGTTTGCTATGCGTGTTGCTCAAAAGTTTATGTCTTTGATGACTACGCAAACCCTTGATGGCCGTGTCTATGAGATTGATACACGCTTAAGACCTTCAGGTGAGGCTGGTTTATTGGTGACAAGTCTGAAAGCCTATGAACACTATCAGTTGAAAAGTGCATGGCTTTGGGAGCATCAGGCATTAGTACGTGCCCGCTCTATTGCAGGTGATGAGGTGCTTTGCCAGAAATTTGAAATATTTCGACGCGAGATATTGACTCAATCTAGAGATGAGGCTTATGTTCGTGAGGAAGTGTTGAAAATGCGTCAGAAAATGAAAGACCACCTAGGTTCGTCTTCTGAACAAAAAAAACATGGTATTTTTCATTTAAAACAGGACGCAGGTGGTATCGTCGATATCGAATTTATGGCACAGTATGCTGTACTTGCATGGAGCGGGACGAAACCCGATCTCGCCCATTATTCTGATAATGTAAGAATATTAGAAGATGCTGCTAAAGCAGACTGCTTATCCAGTGAAGATGCCACAGCATTAATTCGAGCCTATCTTAGTGAACGTGCCGAAAGCCACCGCTTAGCCCTTGCAAATCAATCCATGCAAGTCAGCGCAGCGGACTGGCGTAGTACCCGTGCGGTCGTTTGCAATTTATGGCAAAGATTAATAGACCCAACCGCTTCGGTTGAGTTGGATAGTGAATGATTTTATAACAATTTGGAGTGTTCCATGAATTTGGCTGATCGTGATGGTTTTATTTGGCAAGATGGAAAATTAATTGATTGGCGTGATGCAAAGATTCACGTTTTAACCCATACATTACACTACAGTATGGGCGTATTTGAGGGTGTTCGTGCTTATGAAACGCCTAAAGGTACAGCGATTTTCCGTCTTCAAGACCACACAAAACGTTTGTTAAATTCAGCAAAAATTTATCAAATGAAAGTGCCTTATGATCAAGCAACGCTTGAACAAGCACAAATCGATGTTGTTCGTGAAAATAAATTAGCTTCTTGCTATTTACGTCCACTCATCTGGATCGGTTCAGAGAAACTAGGTATTGCAGCAACAAATAACACGATTCATGCTGCTGTTGCTGCGTGGGCGTGGGGTGCATATCTTGGTGATGAAGCGATGGCGAAAGGTATTCGCGTAAAAACTTCATCATTTACTCACCATCATCCAAACGTGACGATGTGTAAAGCAAAAGCATCTGGTAACTACACATTGTCAATTCTTGCTCATCAAGAAGTTGCACATTCTGGTTACGACGAAGCAATGTTAATGGACCCACAAGGTTATGTGTGCCAAGGTTCTGGTGAAAACGTATTCTTAATTAAAGATGGCGTTTTGCACACTCCAGATATCGCTGGTGGTGCGCTTGATGGTATTACACGTCAAACTGTGATGACAATCGCTAGAGATCTTGGTTACCAAGTTGTTGAGCGCCGTATTACACGTGACGAATTTTATATCGCAGACGAAGCATTCTTCACAGGTACTGCTGCTGAAGTAACACCAATTCGTGAATACGATGACCGTCCAATCGGTTCGGGTACTCGTGGCCCAATTACCACTGAAATCCAAAAAACTTACTTTGATGCGGTTCAAGGTAGAAATCCGAAATATGAACACTGGTTAACTTACGTAAAATAAGTTAATCCGTTAACATAAAAAGGCGAACTTCGGTTTCGCCTTTTTTATTTTTTGGCTTAGGGAGCTTCTATGCATATTGTCTATGTGTCTGATGGTAAGGCAGGGCACCGCTCACAAGCATTAGGCTTGTTTCAGGCAATGCAAAGACAACAGCCAGAAACAACTTTTGAAGAGGTCCTAATTTCTGATTTACCTATTATTTCTTTAATTCAGGCACTTTTCTCTTCAAAAAAATCCTTATTTAAACAAGTGCCTGACTTTGTATTTGGCGTGGGAAGTCACACTCATTTTCGTGTTTGGTTACTCGGTAGAATTTTCAAAAAGGCCAAAACGATTATTTTAATGAAGCCAAGTTTACCTATTGGTTGCTTTGATTATGCTGTTATTCCAGAACATGACGGTATTCACGCCGATAACCATGTGATTGTCACGCGTGGTGCATTAAATCCTATCCGTAATGAAAATCGCCATCAAACCGCGAGAGTTTTAATCGCTTTAGGTGGTTCATCTAAACGACATCAATGGAACCAAAATAAAGTATTAACCAGTGTTCAAAAAATTGTTGAGAATAATCCAGACGCTGAAATTATTCTGACCACTTCACGTCGAACCCCAGCAGAGTTTGTCGATATTTTAAGGCAACAAAGTTTTGCCCAGCATTTACACATATTTCCAGTTGATCAAACACCCCAAGGCTGGATTTTCGAAGAAATGCAAAAAGCAGAAGCAGTTTGGGTGACAGAAGACAGCGTCTCTATGATTTTTGAGGCGCTTACCGCGGGTTGTCGAGTCGGGGTGATGGCAATGGACCGTTTGAAAGACGACCGGATTACGCACTCAGTTGACCAAATGTTAGAATCAAAATTAATCTCACAGCAGACTTATGTTGTACAGTTACCACAACCTTATGCTTTTAAAGAAGCAGACCGTGTGGCAACATATCTTTTAGCAAAATAATGAGTTTGAGATTGTGCTATATATACTGATTTTATTGGTTCTGCTTATCTTCGTATTAAGTTATAAGTATGCTTGGTGGAAGCCGAAAATAAGTTGGAATCAGCCTCGTATATTGATGTATCACATGGTCAGAAACCATATTGATGGTGCTAAATTTAATAAACTTCGTGTGAAACCCGCTGAATTTGAAAAGCAGATTGCCTGGATGAAATCACAAGGATTCCATTTTGTAACTATGCAAGAGTTACAAAATGGTTGGGGGAAACACCCTGCTAAAACAATAGCAATTACATTTGATGATGGTTATTTAGATAACTTACAAAATGCCTATCCAATTTTAGAAAAATATCAAGCAAAAGCAACAGTTTATGTGGTGGTTGACCGTCATGATAGAGATTGGTCAACTTATAAAAAAGAACATCACAATAGTGGTGAACTTATGCGTGAAGCTAAGTTGAATGATGCCCAAGTCAAGCAACTCGCAGACAGTGGGCTGATTGAAATTGGTTCACATACATTGACGCATGCCAATTTAAATAAACTCAGTGATGCCGATTGTTTAAGAGAATTGACTGACTCAAAGCAACAACTTGAGCAATTAATTTGCAAACCCGTGACCAGTTTTGCATATCCATTTGGGATTTATTCAGACCGCGATGTCAAACTGGTAAAACAGTCAGGGTATAGCAATGCTGTAACGACTGTAGAAGGAATTGAAGGCGAACAGCCAGACTTTTTTCAACTACAACGTATTAAAATCAGTGGTAAAGATTCATTATTTGCTGTCAAGCTCCGTTTAAAGCTTGGTAAGCGTGAGGGATAAGCATGAAAATTACTCTTGTAATGGCGAGTGATGAGGAAGGGGGACTAGAAAAGCATGTACTTGAGTTGGCTGCTGGTTTGTCACAATCACATGAAGTATCTTTAATTGCACATCAGAAATATAAAAGTCAGGTGAAAAGTGCGGTGAACTTTGTGGCTTTCGACATGAGTGGTAGCCGTTATAACCCATGGACAAAATATCGGCTTAAAAAATTAATATTGGCGACAGAGCCACAAGTGCTACATGCTCATGCTTCGAAAACAGCAAAACTTTTACAAGGTATATTGAATAGTTTGAATTTTCCATGTGTTGTAACCATGCATGGTGCAAAAAAGAATATTAAAACCTATTTGGCATTTGATCATATTATTTGTGTAAGTAAACGTCTTGCACAAATAGTAGGGCAACCACATAAAGTAAGTGTGGTTTATAATGGGATTTCCTTAAATATAACTGCTCAACCATTTGTAAAGAATAGAAAATTTATTGCAATAGGCCGTTTAAATGAAGTGAAAGGTTTTAATCTTTTATTAGCCGCTTGGCAGAACATTCCTTGTGAATTAACTATTATTGGTGATGGTGAAGAACGGGACAGACTGGAAAAATTGATTAAAGAATATCAGTTAGCTGATCGTGTTAAGCTATATGGTTATAGTAATAATATTCATCCATTGATTGCGGAACATGAAGCCTTAATTGTTTCATCTTTACGTGAAGGCGGTCCTTATACACTTGCTGAGACCTTGTTGCTTGAGCGACCAGTTATTGGTACAAATGTCGGGATGATGTCTGAATTTATTCCCACAGAATTTTTATGTGAACCTAATAATATATTGGCTTTACAGCAGCTCATCCAAAATTATTTAAAAATATCTGATCCAGAGAGTAGTTTTAAAACTGCTTATGTACTAGCACAAGAACAACTTACTTTCACGAAAATGATTGATCATACAGTACAAGTATATCAGTCACTGTTTTCAGTATAGGATTATGTATTGATGACACAACAAAAGGATTTTATTCTTGCATTGACAGATGGTAAACCTGGTCACGAAACTCAAACTCAGGGAATGGTTCAGCTATTGAATCAACAGAAAAACTATCAAGTGGAATGGATTCAACTAAATTTACCTAAGAAATGGTTATACCGTGTTCTTAAGTTTCTGTCCAATTTTTCAATAAATACTCATTGGTTATGCTATTTCCTTGATATGAAAACTATCAAGTCGTTAGAACAGAAACAAGTTGCATATATTGTATCAGCGGGGGGAAATACCTTGCTCGCCAATTTGTTGTTAAAACAACATTTACGCAATAATCAAGCCATTAAAAATTTAGTAGCGAGTTCATTACGAGGAATTCGTGCTGATTTATTCGATGTGGTATTTACCATTCATGATCAACAAGCTACATTGCCACATTACTTTTACTACCCAGTTGCACCTAATAAAATGTGTGCTTTGCCTTTGACACGTGATCAGGCACGTGAGCATTTAGGAATTCACAGTGCTGAATTAGTGATAGCAGTTCTAATTGGTGCGAATACCAAAACAGTCAAAATCGGTGATGCTGTACAATGGGCAACTGTTTTACAACAGATTCGGTTGCAATATCCAACAGCGAGATTATTAGTTACGACATCGCGTAGAACGTCAGTTAATTTCGAAAAAGAGTTACAAGAGCTTACTGAACAGTACGATATTTTTCAGGCAAATGACTTGCTAACATGGGTTGCACAAGGGCAAAGTTGTGATATTAAAGACTACATTAAAGCAGCTGATTGGATTTTAGCGAGCCCAGACTCAACCTCGATGGTTGCAGAGGTTATTATGTCCGGAAGCAAATTGCTAGTACTTTATGATGAAGTTGCAGTACAAGATGTGGCTATCAAACAACAATTAAACTCCTTAGCTCAACAGCGGTGGTTATATTTATTAAATTTTTTAGATGCTCATCAAATTGTTGAGGCTGTCCAAAAATTAAAAGTACAAGACCATACGGGAGAGATGACTCGAAAATTGAATAATATTTTGGGAAAATAAACTAAATATTTAGATTTTATTTTTTAATAATCGCCAACTTGATCATTCAATATATCAAATTCTAGATAAATTTAAAAAATAAAAAGAGCAGGAATCTCCTCTTTTTTATTTTGTTTGCTTTAATAATGCTTTATAAGGAGCAACGAAGCAAATTGATAAAATAAGTTGTATAAGTAGTTTTAGAATATAAATAGGTACAATGTAGAAAGGTAAAGTCTCCAGCGCTGTTATACAGGTTGGCATAATCCGATTATAATAACGACGACGAATAGCTAAAGAAGCATTTTTTCTTAATTCTTTTGATAGACATCTTTGGTTAATTTGATAAGCCTTATTCGCTTCTGGATGTTGATGGGAATAGGCTTTTAAAAACTGTGACATGCTTTGGCGGAACAAAATGACTTGACGTCTAACTTCAAAATGATCTTTTTTCTTTTTTGCCTGCGCAATAACGCTTGTATTATGATAACGAAAATAGTTTAAACATTCATGAGTAAAAAAAATATCGCCTTGTGTTACGATCTTTGCCCAAATTTCCCAATCGCCAATGAAGCGTAAGCTCGGGTTAGCCCCTCCCACATCAAAGTAAGTTTGTTTTTTGAAAATAACCCCACTCGCATTAGGAATAGTATTTTGAGTATTTAAAAATTTTTCTATATATTCAAGCCCTTTCATTTCAAAGTTGTTTTCGAAAAGTTTTGGGTCTACTTGATCTGTAAAATCTTTCCAAGAACCAGTTATTTCTCCTTTAGCGTTCATTCGATATGATTGGCTATACGCCAGTACTAAATTGTGGTTTTTCTCAAACTGTGGTACTAATTTCTCTAAAAAACGAGGATCTGCTATATCATCGGATTCAGCAATCCAGATCAGCTCTCCTTTCGCTAAATGCATCCCTTTGTTCCATTGGTAGAAGGTGGAGCCTGAATTTTTTTCATTGATAATGCAATGAGAAACTTTAGGATGTTTTCGGTATTTTTCTAAAATTTTAGCGCTATGATCTGGTGACAAATCATCTAAAAGGATTAATTCAAATTGTGAATAGCTTTGATTAAGAATACTATTAATTCTTTCTTCTAAATATTGAGCATGATTATAACTTGGGACAATGATACTAACAAACACTGAGTAGAACCTATAACATGAATACTGGTAACGATACTCTTAAAGCAATAGGTCAACAATCGTATCTATCCTATTTTTATAGGTATGATCTCGTTGAACCTTGTCCATTGCTAGTAAGGGATTAATAGAATTTTCTTTGAGTTTGCTTTGCAGTTCGGAAGGGTCTGAAAAAGTTATAATTTCATTTTCTATGCTGAATGCAAATTCAAGATCTTTTACATATTCACTGACTAAAATGCAACCGCAAGCAGGTGCTTCAAAACAACGCATATTCATGCCTTGTCGTATATTTACTTTATTAATGAGGTTAAGAACATACTTATGTTTACGGTAAAGTTCAGCGACATTGGGTAGACTAATATTATGTGGATGAATAATACTGTCATTTTTTACAAGATTATTCCAGCCTTTACCATAAATAGTAATTGGGAGCGGAATTCGTTCAATTAGTTCTTGTCTGTCAGGAGACCAAGCTCCTACAAATAAAAGTCTGTCATTTTTTTGTTCATCCTTCGGAAAAAAGATTTCAGGATTGTAAGCTAATGGAAGGTAGATTGAATGATCTAATCCTATATCTTTAGCATCTTTAATAAAACTGAAGTCGGTAAAGCAGTATAAGTCAATAATTTCTTTTGTTTTTTTTAGCCTTGAATCAAAAAAATCTCCGATCCAATGAGCTTTTTTGCATGGAAAGTCAGCTAAAACTTCTAGTAGATAATCATTAAAATAAAAGAGATCGGCAATCAATATTAGATCGGGCTGAAATGTTTGTAACTTTTTCTTTAGTAAATTAGCTGTATATATATCTTTATTTGGTAAAATTTTCTTAAGAAATCGTTCACAGGTATTATTGTGATTTAAAGCAAAGCCTTGAATCACATAATTAGGGTGTCGGTGAGAAGTGGCAAGAATATTTTCGAACCATTGCAATATACCCCCACGTTTACCAAGAATGAGTAATTTCTTTTGCATTACTCTTTGTCCGCATTTCCTTTTAAAACCATATAAATCAATGCAACAAAAATGAGCAATGCACCAACCAAGCTACTTACACAGAAAAATAAAATACGTTGATTTGTAGTCATGTTAAATAATTCATTTGCAAGAATATAGCGCATGAAAAACCATTGTGCGAGGGAGAATACAATCACGACTAAAGCATGTCGACGTACATCAGGGCGCATAGCCATAAAGCTGACCTCTTAATTAAAAGCAGCCTATTATGCCACTGACGTGCTTTTTCGCAAAGTATAGCTTATGAAAATTGAATGTTTGTTTAATACTGTCTAATAAGAAACCCTGCATAAGCAGGGTTTCTTATTGAGAAAATCTAAAAATTATTTAGATTCTTCAGTTTTTGGCTTTTCACGTAGGCGGATACCCAAGTCACGAAGCTGGTTTGCTTCAACAGGAGCAGGTGCTTGAGTAAGTGGACATTCAGCAGTCTTAGTTTTCGGGAACGCAATAACGTCACGAATTGAAGTCGCGCCAGTCATAAGCATAACTAAACGGTCAAGACCAAATGCCAAACCACCGTGAGGAGGAGCACCATAACGAAGCGCGTTAAGTAAGAAGCTGAATTTCTCTTCTGCTTCTTCATCAGAAATACCAAGCGCTTCAAAAATCGCTTTTTGCATTTCTAATGTGTAAATACGAAGTGAACCACCGCCAACTTCAGTACCATTCAATACCATGTCGTAAGCAACAGAAAGTGCTTCACCTGGATTGCTCTTCACGTCTTCTACGCTAGATTTAGGTAGTGTGAATGGGTGGTGAACAGAAGTCCATTTACCATCGTCAGTTTCTTCAAACATTGGGAAGTCAACAACCCAAAGTGGAGCCCATTCACAAGTTGAAAGATTCAAATCGTGACCAATCTTGACACGAAGCGCACCCATTGCGTCATTTACAACTTTAGCTTTATCAGCACCGAAGAATACGATATCGCCATCTTGTGCGCCAACACGTTCCAACAGTTCAAGTACAATCGGTTCAATGAATTTCACGATTGGAGATTGAAGACCTTCAATTCCTTTAGCGAGTTCATTAACTTTAATGTACGCTAAACCTTTAGCACCATAGATGCCAACGAATTTGGTGTATTCATCGATTGCACTACGTGGCAATGAAGCTGCACCAGGAACACGTAAAGCAACAATACGACCTTTAGGATCTTTTGCAGGGCCAGCAAATACTTTGAACTCTACTTCTTGCATTAAGTCTGCAACGTCAACGAGTTTCAACGGAATACGCAAATCTGGTTTGTCAGATGCATAGTCACGCATTGCTTCGCTATATGGCATACGGCGGAATTTTTCAAATTTTACGCCAAGCAAGTCGTTAAATAATTTAACAGTCATGCCTTCCATCAAATCCATGATTTCATCGTCGTTTAAGAACGATGTTTCAATGTCGATTTGAGTGAATTCTGGCTGACGGTCAGCACGTAAGTCTTCATCACGGAAACATTTCGCGATTTGGTAGTAACGATCAATACCACCCACCATCAATAATTGTTTAAACAATTGCGGTGATTGTGGAAGTGCGTAGAAGCTACCATTTTGTACACGACTTGGTACTAAATAGTCACGCGCGCCTTCAGGAGTTGCACGAGTTAAAATCGGAGTTTCAACGTCTAAGAAACCGTGATCGTCTAAATAATTACGGATCAAGTTAGTTACTTTAGAACGGAAACGTAAGCGATCTAACATTTCTGGACGACGGATGTCCAAGAAACGATATTTTAAACGGTGTTCTTCTGACACGTTAATTGTGTCATCATTTAACGGGAATGGCGGAGTTTCAGAAGCAGCAAGAACTTCGATTTCTTTGCCTAAAACTTCGATTTGACCACTCACCATATTTTGGTTTTCAGTACCTTCATAACGGCGACGAACACGACCTGTAATTTTTAATACATATTCAGAACGTGCTTTATCTGCTGTTGCAAATGCTTCTGGAGTATCTGGGTCAATAACCACTTGAACGAGACCATCACGGTCACGCATATCAAGGAAAATAACACCGCCATGGTCACGGCGACGATGTACCCAACCGCATAGTGTAACGGTCTGGTCGATTTGGGCTTCAGTTAAAGAGCCACAGTAATGAGTTCGCATCATGATGAAGATTATCCAAACTATATTGGCTGAAAGGACGGATGCGTAAACCGCGCACCGTCAAAAAAGTAAGTTTTCGATTATGCCTTGTTGGATGGTTTGCCACAAGAACTAGATCAAAAAACCGCAGAAATTAAGCTGAAAATGAGCAATTTGGCAGCAACTTTAAGTATTCACCCCATTCTTTTTTGCCGATCTAAAACCAAGAATAGTAAGCATCCTAAGCTAAAGGTACTTAGCCAGCCTTGCATAAATTCATTAATAGAACGACCAGTGAAATAATAGGTATCGACATGCCAAACTTCATGAGGAATGTAGCGGGCATAATCCCAAAAAGAGAATAAACCTAACACTGTAGATAGAATTAACAGACACCATGCGAAAATTTTAATTTTATAGTTTACTTTCCAGTGTTGTTTATAGCGCTGATAATAATGAACACACATCCAAGCAATAAAAGGTAGCGCAAGAGCAGAGGAGCCTAGCTGTAAAAGACGATGTAAGGGATAAGGGTGTCCCAAAAGATGAACTGTGGTCGCTAATACATCTTTAAATATAAAAGTCCGAAAGTCTGAGTGTGTTAGGCCATCCCAAATTAAATGAGTGGCAATCCCTAAAATAAGCGCGAGTAATGTTCCAATCAAAAATAAAAACATACGTTTTAAAGAGTGGAGGTCAAGATCATGTTGAATGCCCAAAAAACGATAAATTACAGGCCGGTAAAGTAAATACCAAATAGCACAGAATAATAATCCTAATGCAAGATTTGGGTAGAAAAGTCCTTTCCATTGATGTGTCAACATCCCTGACTGCATTGTAAATAAGCGGTAAAGATCGGGTGTCATACTTCCAATTGCTAGAGCTGCAACTGGTAAAGTGTTTCGGCTAAGCTTTGAAAGAGGAGGAGCTATAACGGCATGAGAGATTGTAAAAGGCATTATAAAACAGAGATTACTCACATCATTTAATTGCCCAGTCTAACGAATCAGCCGATTGGAAATGTTTTTTATTGCAAAAAGACTGAAATGTTATAATATAACAAAACAAAAAGGCGTAGCGATCAGAGAATCACCTCATGTTGTTCTATAAAAATATTTTGACCTTATCCATTTTAGCTGTCATATCCGTACCTTCGTTTGCAGCAGAAAGTGAAAATGTTGAAAAGCTAGAAACCATTCGAATTAAGGCTCATCCACTTGAGCAAACGTCACAAGATTTTGCTGTTGCAGATACTGTGGTTGATCAAAAGCATCTGTCGCAAGGCGCTGCTACCATTGGGGATGCACTCAGTAGTGAAGTGGGAATTTACGCGAATCAGTTTGGGGCTGGTTCGAGCCGTCCAGTCATCCGTGGACAAGATGGACCACGTGTTAAAGTTCTTCAAAATTCATCAGAAAATATTGATGTATCGACGTTGTCTCCTGACCACGCCGTCACTGTAGATCCTGTGCTTGCGAAACAAGTCGAAGTAATTCGCGGCCCTTCAACTTTATTGTTTGGTGCGGGGACTGTCGGTGGTTTAGTTAACGTCATTGATAACAAGATCCCTACGCAAATGCCTGAAAATGGTTATGAAGGACAAGTTGGCTTACGTTACAACACTGGAAGTGATGAAAAACTAGCGAGTGCTGGCGTAACTGTTGGCTTGGGCAGCCAAGTTGCTTTACGTGTTGAGGGGTTAACTCGTGATGCGAATAATTATATTGCGCCCAATTATATTCATGAAGGTGAAAAAGAGCGCCGTGTAGACAATACCTTTGCGCAGGGTGATTCAGTTAACGTTGGTTTGTCTTGGATTTATGACCGTGGTTATACGGGTATTTCTTATAGCAACCGTCGGGATCAATATGGCTTACCGGGGCATAGCCATGAATATGAAAGTTGTAGCGCTCATCTAGGTGGAAGACCGCATTTGCATTGTGGAGACCATGAACATGAAGAGGGTGAAGAAGGTCACGATCATGAGCATGAAGAACATGAACACGAACATGGCGGCCCATGGATTGATTTAAAATCTGAGCGTTACGATTTTAAAACCGAGTTAAATGCTCCATTTGCAGGCTTCCAAAAGTTACGTGCGCAAGCAAGCTATACTGACTATCAGCATGATGAAATTGAAGAGGGAACAATTGCGACCCGATTCCAAAACAAAGGCTATGATGGTCGTATTGAGTTAGTACATAACCCGATTGCAAGTTGGGAAGGCGTAATTGGCGCACAGTTAGGTCAACAGAAATTAGATTTAACTGGCGAAGAAGCATTTATGGCCCCGACCACTACCAAAAAGTGGAGTTTATTTGCTTTAGAACATAAACAATGGAAAGACGTACATTTTGAGCTTTCTGCCCGTGCAGATCAGCAAGAAATTGATGTAGACGACAACTCTAAACAGGATTTTGATGGTTCGGCATTCTCTTACGCAGGTGCTGCGAATTGGGAGTTTGCACCGAACTATAAACTGTCTTTTGTCGCTTCACATCAAGAGCGTTTGCCTTTAGCTCAAGAGTTATATGCAAATGGTGGGCACTTTGCGACAAATACTTATGAGTTAGGAAATGATCAACTCAGTAAGGAAAAATCGAATAATGTTGAGTTAGGTTTGCATTTTGATAATGACAAACTTGATTATCATCTTCATGTGTACCATAACTGGTTTGATGACTACATCTATGCGCAAACCCTTGACCGTTATAAAGACTTCCGTTTAGTTCAATACACTCAAGATAAAGCTCGTTTCTATGGTGCTGAGGGTGAAATTGGTTATCAAATTACCCCAATGTACAAGATCAGTGCTTTTGGTGACTATGTACGCGGTAAAATTGATGCTGAGGGTAATGCTCCACGTATTCCAGCGGGACGTTTAGGTACTAAAGTTGATGCAGACTTTGGTGATGGATTTAGTGGTTCTGCCGAGTACTACCATGTCTTTAACCAAGATAAGATCGCAGCTTACGAGACTGAAACTGAAGGCTATAACATGCTCAATCTTGGCGTGGCATATTCTGGACAATATGGTGCAAAAACAGATTATCGTGTTTATATGAAAGCGAATAACTTGTTAGATGACACGGTTTATCAACATGCTTCATTCTTATCAAATATTCCACAAGTTGGACGTAATTTTACGGTGGGTGTTGATTTTAGTTTCTAAGGCTTTAACACGAAACTAAACTTGAAAAATCAATCCAAAAGACCTAATTTGAAAGCATCAAGTTAGGTCTTTTTTATGCGTATTTTTCAACGAATTCATCAAAAAATAAATTGGTCAGGGCGTCGTTATATGGCGGTATTACTTTGCGTTGTTGCTATTGCATATGTTGCATCGGCGATTTACCACACAGTAAAACCATTACCACAAGGGATTAACTTTAGTGGCAAGCTTAGACATGCCGATGTTAAATTTTTAGCAGACAAAACTTATCTTGATGCAAAAGGGCAACAGCAGGTTGATCAGCACATCTTTGATGAAATCTTGAAAATGATTGATGAGGCAAAAACCACGATTGTGGTGGATATGTTCTTGTTTAATTCTGAAGTAGGTGACTCAAAACTCAAGCAAAGACCATTAATGCAAGAGCTAACCGATGCATTAGTAAGTAAGAAAAGACAGAACCGCCAAATTCAGATCGTTATGATTACCGACCCGATTAACTCGGTTTATGGTGGTATCAGCCCTGAACACTACCGTCAGTTACGTCAGGCAGGTGTTGATGTGATTGAAACGAATTTAGCCCCTTTACGAGCTTCTAACCCGTTTTGGTCTGGGTTCTGGTACATCTGCTGTCAAAATATTGGCAATAACCCTGAAAAAGGCTGGTTACCAAATCCATTTGGTGATGAAAAAATTACACTACGTAGCTATTTGAACTTATTTAATTTTAAGGCGAATCATCGGAAAACCGTTGTTGTTGACACCGATGCGGGTTGGAAATCATTGGTAACCTCAGCAAATCCACACGATGGCAGTTCTAGACACTCTAATGTCGCGTTAGTTGTAACAGGGGCGACAGCTGCCGATGTTCTCCAAACTGAAGCTGCTGTTGCGCAGATGTCAGGCAGTAGTTCTCCATCGCTCATTTTAGGTGACTTTGAGAAAGACGTAACTAAACCTCAAGTTCAGGTGTTAACTGAAGGCGCAATTTATCAATCTGTATTGAAATTGATTAACTCAGCGAAGCCGAAAGAGCATCTTGATTTAAGTATGTTCTATTTATCTGAACGCAAGATTATTCAAGCACTAAAAAATGCTCAAGAACGAGGTGTTATTGTTCGTGTTTTACTAGATCCGAATAAAGATGCATTTGGTCGAAAAAAGAATGGTATTCCAAACCGTCAGGTGGCTTCAGAGTTACATGCTGCTGGTATTCCAATCCGTTGGTGTGATACCCATGGTGAGCAGAACCATAGCAAAATGATTTTGAAATATAATGCCCAATACGCTGAGTTGATCGTAGGATCTGCCAACTTTACGGCCCGTAATTTAAAAAATTACAACCTTGAAACGGATATGTTGGTCATTGGCAAAGTTCAAGATCAAGTCTTTAAAGATGCTCAAGATTATTTCAATACCTCGTGGTCAAACCTAAAAGATAGACAGATGAGCGTGGATTATGCGAAGTATGCAGATGAGTCTAAAGTGAAGTATTGGATTTATCGTTTTATGGAATGGTCAGGATTATCGACTTTTTAATCACTATCTTGAAGTTTTCCAAAAATTAGCAAGATGATTGGCGATATGGAGGTCGCCGTTTCACTGTGTGGCAAGGAAGCCACATCAGTGAAACAAAGGTTTTTGCCACTTTTGACCTCTCAAAAGTGAGGCATTAGCCTATACAAAAGACATTCGAACATCACTGTAAGTAAAGACTGTGCTATAAGTCCGATTTAAGGCGCTGGTGGAATCAATTGATCCAACGCTTTATCATCAAGTTTTTCGATTTCACTCAAATCCGTTTTAATTTTCCACTGTGACTCGTCGTCAACAGGATTTGGCAAACGCGCTTCAAGCCAATCGCAAACCACATCCGGAGAGAATTCAGGATGGTTACATTGAATAATCCATGATAAAAAATCTTTGGCTTCACCATTCATGTAAGGTGGCGGTGAAACAGGGAAGAATAATGTGGGTAGGCGTTCATTTGTCGATAGATAATTTAAAACATGACCTAATTCTTGAACTGTTTGCCATGCAAGTGCATGCTCTACGTCAATACTGAACTTAAACCACCAAGCATGTTCGCCATCTGCTCCATGAGCCATAATACGGGCTTCTTGTACACTTGGAACTTTGCAAAAAAATTGATGAAGACGCTCAAAACTGATTTCAGACACAGCAATTGACCTAGTTTGAAAAATGCTAATGGTAGCACAGATACAGATTCTTCATATTTTCTTTATAGTCATTACAAAGTTTAGCAATCAAAGCGGTTTTATTCATGGTTTCTCCTTGAGTCTCTTTTAATCTAGCTTCATATCAAGATTAAAAGGAAATAGGCCATGAAAAAGCCAATCGTTCTTGTACTTTCGACATTAATGTTAGGTATATCAGCTACCGCGATGGCCGATTCTGGACACCGTTGGAACAATGACCATGGTAAAAACTATGATCGATATGAGCATCGTGATGACCGCCGTCATGATTATCGTAATGATCACCGAGCGCCAGTTTGGTCAAATGCTGATCGTGGTAAGCATTATGGTAACTATGTTGCTTTTAAACGTGGTGAACGTATTCCTACCCAATATCGCCATAGCCGTTATTATGTTTCGGACTGGAGAGCGCACCGTTTATATGCGCCACCACGTGGATACCACTGGGTTAAAACCCCTAATCAATACTTATTAGTAGACTCAAGACACAACATTTACCGAGTTCGTTAAATGTAAAAATAAAAAGGCCTCGATATTGAGGCCTTTTTTATGCCAACTCGTCATCTTGCGGTTGAGGGGTTTTCAAATTATTTGAGGTTTTTGCATGTTTCTCTTTCATCACTGATGGGTAGTGCCATGAAGCAAATCGTACGACTAAAATAGATAAGGCTAAAATCAAAATTGAGCCTGTAATAATGACTTGATCGATATCCGCTTTATGATCATGTTGAATATCTGAAATGAGTAGACGGGTTAAGGCCGTAATCGCGACATAAATAAGAAATCGTACAGGCATGTGATTGGTTTTAAAGTAAATTCCAACCATTGCTCCAAGTTCTAAGTAAATAAATAATAATAAAATATCATCAATTGAAGCATACTTTTTGACGGTCAGAATTTCAAAAACTGTATTGGCTGCCGACCATGCCACCATACACCCGATAATGAATAAGGCTAAATAATGGAAGGCTTCTACGGCGTAATGTCCGAAACGGTCAAGTATTCGTTCGTATTTTTTAGGATCAGGCATAATAAGATCTTTTGTTTACTTCGTAATGTATAGAAATTAAACAAATTTTGTGCCAATGGAAATAGTAAATACAAAATAAAAAACGCCTGATTATTCAGGCGATTTTATGAAGATTTAATTCAACTCAGGTAGTAAGGTGATATCCACTATAATTACAAAGACTATTTCAATTTTTATATTGTTGAATGACATCTTCAAATGCAATATGGCCTAAAAAGTTACCTGTACTCTTTACGGATTGTTCTTGTTCAATTGCATGCGCAAATTTAACCGCCGCCTCATTTTGTAATTGTTCATAAAGTCGTTTGCAGTTTGAAAATTGATCAATATCAATAACATTATGATATTCCAACCATCGTGCGATACCTGCGTAGTATCCGTCTACAAAAGACAATTGATCGCCCATTAGCCAAGTTTGATTTATCAGACTATTTTCTAAAGCGGTAAATGCTTTTTTAACTTGGACTGCTCCATATTCACGTAATGCTTGTTTATTACTTTCTGATGAAGAGTGTTCAAGGCTATACCAGAGAGGGCTAAATGCATTGAATAAAGTCGTATTCAAAAAAGCTAGTTTCTGATTAAAGAGATTAAATTGTTCTGTTCCTTGTTCATAATGAAAAGCCGCATTCAGGCTTTTTGCCATGATATGGTTCAAGATAGCCATGCTTTCCGTTAAAACTTTACCATTATCGTAGAGCAGTGCAGGTGTTTCACCGACTGGATTAATTTGGCGGTATTCCTCGGTATTACACTGAGTCGGCATCTCGATTCTACAGAGCTGATAAGGTAAACCTGACAATTCCAAGGCAACAATTGAACCAAATGAGCAGCCAGAAGGTACGCCATAAAATAAAGTGAAAGTTGACATGATGATTACTCTTTTTTGATGTGTAAAATCATCATAAGTCGACAGAAAAGTTTCTAGTAGTCAGGTATTATGAAACTTATTGTCTACATATATGGACATTGAGGAATGCTACTTAGACAAAACTTGAATGATGTTTATCTCTTTGTTGTTGCTGTAGAGCATCAAGGATTTTCTGCCGCAGCTAAACAGCTCAATTTACCTAAATCAACTATTAGTAAGCGTGTTGCAATATTAGAAAATAAGTTGGGCTTAACGTTAATTCATCGTAGTTCACGTAGTTTTGTCTTAAGCGAATCAGGAAAACTGTTTTATCAACATGCCAAAAATGCAGTAGATGAGTTTCGTTATGCAGAAGAAAATCTATTAATACAACAACAAGAACCAAGTGGTGTAGTCAGGCTCAGTGCTTCTGTACCCATTGCTCAGTATCTTTTATCTGATTGTTTGCCTGAACTTGCAGAACACTATCCTAAGTTATTATTACAAGTAGAGGTAACTGATCGTTACGTTGATGTTATGAGCGAAAACTTTGATATTGTGATCCGTAGTCATTTTCAACCATTGCCGGATTCTGGATTAATTCAACGTGTGCTTAAAAATGATAAAATCATTGCTGTTGCAGCGCCTACCTACTTAATGAAATCGGCTCCTATACATACACCAGAAGATTTGCTTAAACATGAAGGTATATGGCCTGAATTGCAAATGAATCCATGGCATTTTCAAAATGTAAATGGTCAGAAAGAGATAGTACATCCAAACATCCGCTTTGTAGCAAATGAGTCGGAGATCTTAAAGGGGGCTGCAAAAAGGGGATTGGGTATTACGCTTTTACCTGAAACTTTCTGTATGAATGAACTATCTGAGGGTAGCTTAATTCGTGTTTTGCCAGATTGGTCTGCTGGTAGCGTAACGACAAGTTTATTGATGCTGACAAGACGAGGGCTTTTACCCAGTGTCAATATTACAGCTGACTTCTTGGTCGAGAAATTAAAAACTTAAAAGTTATTCTACTTTTTATGATTATAAAAAAACGCCTGATTATTCAGGCGTTTTTTATAAAGAACTTAATTAAGCTTGATTTGTAAAGTAATCTTCACTAAAGCCCATAATTAAGTCAGAACCAGCTTTAATTTTAGCAATACGCGCATCAATATCTGGCAAGATACGTTCAACAAAGTACTGAGCCAAAGCAAGTTTGTTTTGGTAGAAATCACCAGACTTATCTTTAGCAGCGGCAGCAATTTTCGCAAACATGTATGAGAAGCTGAGTAAACCCACTGCATGTAAATAATCAACCGCAGCTGAGTTAGGGAACTCTACATTCTCAGCAGCTTGCTCAATAATAAACTGAGTGATTGCTTCAATTTCAGTTGCAGCATCTAAAGTTGCATCTTTAATGAAGTTCAAATCAGTGTCTAAGTCATTTGCAAAGTCACGAATTTCAGTGATGTATTCAGCAATGAATGCACCGCCACATTTAATGGTTTTACGACCAATTAAATCTTGAGATTGAACACCGTTGGTTCCTTCGTAGATTTGAGCAATACGAAGGTCACGAATACATTGTTCCATACCCCATTCACGGATGTAACCGTGACCACCAAATACCATTTGAGCATCTAAAGTCGCTTGGAATGCTGTATCTGTGAGGTAAGCTTTTGCAATTGGAGTTAAAAGCGCAACACGGTCATTGGCTTTTTTTACTGCTGCTGCATCAGTTGAGAATTTAGTAATATCGAGTTGTTGACCTACATAGACAGCAAATGCACGAGAAGCTTCATTATTGGCACGTACATTTAACAACATACGACGTACATCACCATGCACTAAAATGCTGTCAGCAGGTTTATTTGGTGATTGAACACCAGCTGCACTGCGGCCTTGTAAACGGTCAGTCGCGTATTGAGCAGCATTTTGATAAGCAAATTCAGATGCACCTAAACCTTGAATACCCATTGATAAACGTTCGTAGTTCATCATCACGAACATTGCAGCAAGGCCTTCGTTTTCTTTACCAACGAGGTAACCTTTAGCTCCATCAAAGTTCATCACACAAGTTGCAGATGCCTTGATACCCATTTTATGTTCAATAGAACCTGGACCAACATGGTTACGGTCGCCTAAAGAACCATCTTCATTTACAAGGTATTTCGGTACGATAAATAACGAGATACCACGTGAACCAGCAGGGGCATCCGGAGTTTTAGCAAGTACCAAGTGAATGATGTTTTCTGCTAAATCGTTGTCACCGCCAGTAATGAAAATTTTAGTACCTGTAATGTTATAAGTACCGTCTTCATTACGTTCTGCTTTAGTTTTGATAATCCCTAAGTCAGTACCTGCATGTGGCTCGGTTAAGCACATGGTACCTGACCATTCACCTGAATAAATCTTAGGTAAATAAGTTTCTTTTTGTTCTTGAGATGCGTAGCTGCTTAAAGCCATACCTGCACCCACGGAAAGAAGGGGGTAAAGCATGAAAGATGGGTTAGTCGCAAATAACATTTCATCAGAAAGAACGGTGAGCATTTTTGGCATGCCTTGACCGCCCCATTCCTCATCGGCACCTAAGCCAATCCAACCACCTTCTGCATATTGACGAAATGCATCTTTAAAACCAGCTGGTGTGAATACTTCGCCGTTTTCATAGCGAGCGCCTTCTTCGTCACCGGTACGGTTTAATGGATGAGTCACGTTCTGAGCAAATTTAGCCATTTCTTCTAAAATTGCTTCAGCTGTTGCAGCATCTACATGAGCGAGTTTCTCATTAGACTGCCAAAATTGTTCTGCTTTAAATACATCATTTAAGATGAATTTCATATCAGCTAAAGGAGCATTGTAAATTGGCATAATCGTTCACCTTTTTTGTGCACATTGGCCTGTGCTAGATATCCTGTAAAACGAAATGGATATGGAATTTAAAGTGTAAATTTATCATTGATTTTATAAAAAAAGGACCGTCAAAACTGAGCAGTCCTTTTTTGTTTTTTAACATTGCATATCGCAACTAACTATGGTTAGAAAGCGAAATGTTCAGCGTCTAATGACATTAATGGATCTAGACCACCTGCGATCACATCTACGTGAGAACGTACACGTGGCAAGATTTTCTTGAAGTAGAAACGAGCAGTAGTTACTTTCGCATTGTAGAAGTCAACATCGGTTGTACCTTCTGCCAATTTCTCTTGTGCTACAAGCGCCATACGAGCCCATAGGTAAGCTAAAGTGATATAACCTGCGAAGTATAGGTAATCTACAGCAGCAGCACCGACTTCATCTGGGTTTTGCATCGCACGCATACCGATTTGCATAGTAAGATCGCCCCATTCTTTGTTAAGCGCCGCAAGCGGTTCAACAAATTCTTTCATAGCAGCGTTGTCTTTGTTTGCTTCTACGAATTTATGGATGATCTTAGTGAAGTCACGTAGCATTGCACCTTGAGTTTGCAATACTTTACGACCTAACAAATCAAGTGCTTGAATTTCAGTTGTACCTTCGTATAAGCAAGCAATACGTGTATCACGTACGATTTGCTCCATGCCATGCTCAGAAATAAAGCCATGACCACCGAAGACTTGTACACCGTGCTTAGCAGATTCAGAACCTGTTTCAGTTAAGAATGCTTTTGCAATTGGAGTTAATAAAGACAAGATGTTGTCAGCAAACTTACGCTCTTCTTCAGTTTCACCTTTTTCAACGATATCTGCGTATTGAGCAAGTAAGTAAACAAGAGCACGACCGCCTTCAGCAAACGCTTTTTGAGTTAAAAGCATGTTACGAACAGCAGGGTGAACGATAATAGGGTCTGCTTCTTTTTCTGGAGCTTTAGGACCAGAAAGTGAACGCATTGCTAAACGTTCTTTCGCGTAAGTCAACGCACCTTGGAAAGATGACTCAGACGCTGCTAAACCTTGAACAGCAGTACCAATACGTGCTGTGTTCATGAAGGTGAACATACAGTTCAAACCACGGTTTTCAGGCCCAATCAAGTAACCTTTAGCTTGGTCAAAGTTAATGACACAAGTTGCGTTACCATGAATACCCATTTTGTGTTCGATAGAACCACAACGTACCGCATTACGTTCGCCAATAGATCCATCTGCATTTACATTGAATTTAGGAACGATGAATAATGAGATACCTTTAGTACCTTTTGGTGCACCAGGTAGGCGAGCAAGAACGATATGGATAATGTTCTCAGCCATGTCATGTTCACCAGCAGAGATAAAGATTTTCTCGCCAGAGATTGCATAGCTACCATCAGCATTTGGTTCTGCTTTAGTACGGATAATACCCAAGTCTGAACCTGCATGAGACTCAGTTAAGCACATCGTACCTGTCCAAACACCTGAAACAAGGTTTGGTAAATAAGTATTTTTTTGTTCATCAGAACCGTGATGTTCTAACGTACGTACAGCTCCGTGAGACAAGCCTGGGTACATGCCCCATGCCCAGTTAGAGCTACCTACCATTTCAGAAATTGCGATACCTAAAGAGTTAGGTAAGGCCTGACCACCGTATTGTTCTTCTGCTGATAAAGACGGAAAGCCAAGTTCAATATATTTTTGATAAGCTTCTTTAAAACCTGTTGGAGTAGTGACTACGCCATCATTCCAAGTACAACCTTCACGGTCGCCAACTTGGTTTAGAGGAGAAAGTTCATTTTCACAGAAGTCCGCCGCAGCTTCTAAATATTGATCAACCAATTCACGGCTTACGTTACCTTGGAAATCAGGTAATTTTGCATAGTGTTCTTCAGCATTTAATAATTCATGCAAAACGAATTGCATATCACGTAAGGGCGCTTTGTATTGTGGCATATCGGGTTCCTCAATACTGGTGAAACCAGAGTTATAATCTTAATCTATGATAATGTGCCATGAGGCACCTTGGACTATTACATCGTGCAACAACTTGCATAACTGTACAAGCACCTCAGGACCTTTACTTTGTGACTGCAAAGTCAAGAAAAAAATGCTGAAACTATGTAAGTGCTTTGAGTTTAAATACTTTTGGTTATGTTTATATGATACAAATAGTCAAAATCGTAAACACTTATGTATAAACAAAAAGGCGCCTATAGGCGCCTTTTTGTTTCATAATTTTAGAATTATTTTGCTTGAACTGGTGCAGGAGCAGGGGCATTAACAGGTGGTTGAGGGCGTTTTGGTTCAAAACGCAGGTTACAAGTACCTTCAACTGTCTTATCCCCAATTTGAACACTTACGGGTTGTCCATTGGCCTTACCATCACATGCTTTTTGGATTTGTTCAAAGCGAGCTTGACGTTCTGCGCGGTGCTGTTCCCATGCAGCTTTTTGTTCTGGAGTAAATTCACGGTGCTTCATACGATGGTGACCCTCACGTGGGCCATCTTGCATCATTCCACGCTCTGGTTTAGGTGGTTGAGTTGTCGATTGACACGCAGCCAAACTTCCCATTGTTACAATTGCCGCACTGAATAATGCAATTTTTGCCGTCATTTTCATATTTAAAGCCCTTTAATGTTGTGTTTTCTGATGGCTTAAAGATTAGATAATAAAGATGTAGAAACAATGGAGAGTTTTTCTTTTCGTTGTTGGTTACAATGCAAAATATAGGGTAAAAATGAGAGAGTGCTTTTGAACGTTCTACGTGTTCCCATTGCATTACGGTTATTTTTGACAGTCTTGCTCACTACATTACTTATTGCGACTGCAAGCTTGAGCGTTTTGCACTGGACCATGCAAAAGAACTTTGCCAAATATGTAGCCGACGTTGAAATGCAGAAGCTTGACCGTCTCATTACCAATCTTGGTGATGTTTATACGGTATACCATGATTGGGGAAATGCGATTCAGGCACAGATTTTACAAATTGAAGGAACCGCAGCTCCCGATGACTACGATCGTCTTTCGCAGTGGTGGCTCCGTCGCCAATATGACATTGCCATACAGCAGCATTCTTTCGATGAACATGCCCTTATTAATATTTCACCGCAAGTTGCACCGACAAATAAAAATACTATTTTTAGTGATGAAGAGTTAAGAGCACTCGAGCAAAATTTACCTTCACAGTATCAACCTTTTGAAGGATTACGTTTCCCTTTAAGTGCAAACCAGTTTCGTCCAAGTGATGATAAAAATAAATCAAAGAAGGGAAGCTTAAAAGATATTGAAACCCAAAATGGGAAGAAACGTTTTATCGCTTTACCAGACCGTTTAGGATTGAGTTCGCGTCTATCTCTATATGATGCACAGCACCAGTTTGTGGTAGGTGAACCGCCTTCTTCAGATCAAATGTCATTTCGCCCGATTATTTTAAACAATAAAGTCGTGGGATATTTAGGTTTAAAGCCTGTTTTAGATAAAGAAGATGCTTTGAGTATTAATTTTTTTAGTAATCAAAAGCGTTATTTACTCTTAATCTATGCTTTAACCTTACTATCAAGTTTAGTTGCAGCACTGTTAATGGCGACTTATTTTAAAAAGCCAATTCAGCGTTTATTAAATGCAACCAATGAATTAACCAAAGGAAATTATCAACACCAAGTGGTCATTAAGCGAAATGATGAGCTAGGTGATTTATCAACCCAGTTGAACCATTTGGCAGAGATTTTACATCAGCATGAAGAGTCACGACGTCAATGGGTGGCAGATACTTCTCATGAATTAAAAACGCCTTTGGCTGTATTGCAAGCACAAATTGAAGCGATGCAAGACGGGATTCGAAAAGCAACTCCTGAACATTTAGATGCAATGATGCGTCAGGTTTCAAGCTTGAAAAAATTGACCCAAGACCTTGCAGACTTGGCGCAGGCAGATGCTCAGCAGCTTAAGTGTTATTTGAGCTCTGTAAATCCATGGGAAGTGGTACTACAAGAAGTTGAAAACTTTAAACCCAAACTTGAGCAGGCTGGTCTCGAAATTCAAGTTGAAGGAACAAGTTCTCCGCTATTATTAGACCGTGACCGTTTTAAACAGATTATTGTTAATTTAATTAGTAATAGTATTCGTTACACAGAAACAGGTGGCAAAATTCATATTCATACAAGTCAGAATCCTCAAGAGTGGACTTTGTATGTCGATGATAGTCCTTATGGTTTAAGTGATGAGCAGTTATCCCGTTTAGGTGAACGTTTCTATCGCGTAGATGATTCGCGTACGCGTAGTACAGGTGGAACAGGGCTGGGCTTAGCTTTGTCTTGTAAGATTGCGCAGGCGCTTGGTGGTACACTCAGTTTTGAACATTCACCATTAGGTGGTTTACGTTGTGTACTTACTTTTAAAAAGCAGAGTTAAATATAAAAGGAAAAATATCTCATGAAACATGTGATGTTGGTTGAAGATGAAGTCGAATTGGCGCATTTGGTGCGTGATTATCTTGAAGCTGCCGGTTTTGAAGTAAGTATGTTTCATGATGGTCAAGATGCCTATGCGAGTTTCCAGCAACGTAAACCAAATTTGATGATTCTGGACTTAATGGTTCCACGAATGGATGGTTTAACGATTTGCCGTAAAGTTCGTGAACAGTCAGATTTACCGATTATTATGGTCACTGCCCGTACCGAAGAAATTGACCGAGTATTAGGTCTTAACATGGGCGCTGATGATTACGTATGTAAACCATTTAGTCCAAAAGAGTTAGTTGCTCGTGTACAAGCTGTGCTACGCCGTTTAGAGCGTAAAGCAGAGCCTGAGCAAAATGATTCTTTCCGAATTGATAAAGCACAACAAAGAATTTGGTATCAACAAAAATCGTTGAGCTTAACGCCAACCGAATTTCGCTTACTTGAGCTATTTTTAGAGCATGTGGGGCAAGTTTATTCACGTGCACAATTATTGGATCATATTAATCCAGACAGCTTTGATGTTGCCGATCGTGTGATTGACAGCCATATCAAAAACTTGCGCCGAAAAATTAGTGAAGCAGCAGAAACTGGTAACCGTCATGAGTGGATTCAAGCAGTTTATGGTGTAGGTTATCGCTTCGAATATCCTGAGGAGTAAGTCTTCATAAAAGTTATTCTGTGGATAACCACAATGTTATCCACAGAAAATGTGGATAGTTTTAAAGATTTTATGGATAAATTATAATCTTGGTATGATTGGGTACTAATTGCCAAATTTCATCTATATCTACATTTCTAACCGCGATACATCCTAACGTCCAATCCTTATGGGGCATATAAGTCGAGCTAAAAGGCATCGAGAGTAATGATTTCGGAACAGATCCATGAATCATGATATCTCCTCCTGTTGGTTGATTATGTTGCTTGGCATAAGCAATATCTTTCGCATCGGGATAGGAAATATGCAAAGATTTATAGTAAGCACTTTGTGAGTTTCGCTAATCTATAGAATAAATCCCTTCAGGTGTTCTACCATCATTTTCAAAATGTTTATGTCCTTTGGGATTAAAGCCGAGACGAATCGGATATTGCCGAATCACGTCCTGATTACTCTTGAGCAGAAGTAGGCGTTGGTTTTTAAACACTTCAATTGAGGTAACAGGCTTGGTCTTGATTATTTCTTGGATCTCTTCATTTGAGAGGGCTTGATGGCTTGACGTAAAAGTCGGTAAATATTTTTCATAATTATAAAAAGCGATTCCCAGTGGAACTATAAGAAATGTACAAATAATGAGGGGTTTAATTTTCATATATTATTCTTTGATGTGTAAGAAACTCTCTTAAGCTAAGTGGCTTAAGAGAGTTTAGTTTTTTAATATTAAGATGAACAGCTCACTGCTACATCTGGAACATCACTTGGTAACGGACCTAAATCTTGTGGTTGTTCGAGTTCTGGTTGTCTTGTGTATGGCTGATTAAGTAGCTTAAACAAACGATCTACTTCACTAAAATCATCTCGTTCAGCTGCTTCAATAGCACGCTGCGCCATGTGATTACGCAAAATATAAACTGGATTTGCTTTTTGCATATTCGCATCCAGCTCATTAATATCTTGAAGTTCACGAATATTTTGATATTGGCTAAGAAACTCATCAAACTGTCGAATATCAAGACAATCATCTCGTAAAGCTTTATATTCTTTATTTTGAAGACGAATAAAACTTTGAGTGTAATCGAGTTGTTCAGTTTGTAAGATTCTTAAAAACGCAAAACTACAATCAAGGCTGTCTTTGTGGAAATGGGGAAGTCCCATTTTTTGACATAAACCTTGTCCATAGTGTTCTAAAAAGATTGGTTCAAATTGTTCTAAGCAACGTGCTAACTCTTCTTTGAACTTATCTTTTTGTTCAGGTTCAGCAAGTGGAATCAAGTTATTTAACCACGTCCATAAATTCCAATGGCCTATGCTTGGCTGATTTTGATAAGTATAACGGCCTTGATAATCTGAGTGGTTGTTGATCCAGTTGGGGCGGAATCGCTCCATAAAACCATATGGCCCAAAATCGAGTGTTGAACCAGTAATATTTAAGTTGTCGGTATTCATTACGCCATGAGCAAAGCCAACCAATTGCCATTTCGCAATCATAATTGCAGTACGTTCAACTACCTTTTTGGCAAAGGATAAAATTGGATTTTCAGTTTCTAAGCATTCTGGATAATGCCATTCAATACATTTTTGAGTGAATTCTGGTAGCAATTCAGGCGCATATTGATTAATCCATTCGAAGTGTCCTAAACGAATATGACATTCAGATGTTCTAAGTAGCATTGCGCCTAACTCTAGTTTTTCACGCTGTACACCTTGAGCCGAGGTTGTAAAACCGACTGCATGACTAGATGCGACGCCTAAAGCATTTAGAGCATGTCCTGCTAAATATTCACGGACCACAGAACGTAATACTGCTCGTCCATCTCCCATTCTTGAATAAGGCGTAGGACCTGCACCTTTGAGATGAAGGTCGATGGTTTGGCCCTTTGTATTCAGTATTTGTGCGATTAGTAAACCACGTCCATCGCCGAGTTGTCCTGCCCATTGTCCGAATTGGTGGCCAGCATAGACCATCGCAAGAGACGGAAATTCAGGGAATGTGCGCTGTCCACTACAGATCTCAACCCATGCATTTTTATCGTCTTCTGACCATTGCAGCTCATTAGCCAAAGCACTGTTAAAATGTCCTGCTTTTGCACCCCGTAAAGGTGATGGTTGCTGAACATGGAATAATTTAGACGGAAGTGAAGGGTAGAGCGGATTAAACTGCATAGGCTTAGCAAAATAGAGAGAGCGGATTTCACTATAACACAGTTAAAAAGCAGGCATAAAAATAGCTCCCGAAAGAGCTATTTTAGATCAGAATTTATTTTAGTCTGACACCACATTGGTATTCTTTTTAACACTACGCATAAGTGTTTCTAAGCATTCGCGGTGATGACTTAAACGGTGTTCAAGCAATTGGAAATCAACTTTAAGCTTATGATCCATTCTATGAATCTTTTCAGCCATTGCTGCTTTTTTAGCTTGTAACTCTTGTTCTTTAAGTTTTGCCCAATCATTTAATGTATGTGTAAATGCTTCGTACTCTTGTGCAATACGTTGCTTCATTTGAGTAATGTCTGCATTTACATCATGACCATAAATAGCGAGGTCTTGTTCAGCGTATTTAAATTTCATCGCCAGTTCTGCTTTTTTAATATTAAAGCTTGGAATACGACGTAAATTTTTAGCTAAACCAATTTTAGAACATGACCAGATCAACCATTTTGTTGGGTCATATTGCCACCATTTCACACCATTACGATAGTCGTATTGGAAGATATGGTGATAGTTGTGGTAACCCTCGCCCCAAGTGGCAATAGCTAACCAGAAATTATCACGTGCTGAGTTTTCGTCTGTATAAGGACGTTTACCAAACATATGGCAAAGCGAGTTAATAAAGAATGTAACTTGATGGCTAATGATTAAACGTAAGAGACCACCTAGAAGGACTATACCCCATAGGTCGCCAGTTGCCCAACCGATTAAACCTAAAATACCAACATGAACTGCAACTACAAGTAGCGCGTAATATTTATGCTGGAACATGACCAATTTATCATTGAGTAGGTCTGGTGCATTTTTAAAGTCTGGCTCAGATGGTGAATGATCGCGGATCATCCAACCCATATGGGCATACCAAAAACCACGCTCAATTGAATACGGATCTTCATCAACATCATCAACATGTCGATGGTGAGTACGGTGACCAGATGCCCAGAACAAAATACTATTTTGTACGGCAAATGTTCCACCGATCATTAAAAGAATTTTAAGCGGTAACGACGCTTCATAAGCTCGGTGAGCCCAAAGGCGATGGTAACCAGCAGTAATCCCCATACTACTTAGAGCTAAAAGAAAAAATAAGCTTACCCATGCGCTTACACTAAAATCATAAAAATACGCATAAATCGGGATTATGATTGCGGCAAGAATTGGTAAACCAATTAAGGTAATGCTAGCGGTCCAGTTAATTGGGGCTTTGAGTGGGGCGGAAGTCATATCCGGCAGCGCTCCTAGAATCCTTGTGAAACAAGGTACAAAGACAAAACGACATAGCAAAACCAATCATCAAGATATATTGCTATTCTATCCTTCATATTAGCACGTGCTTAGTGAGAATCACTAGCATTATTGTACAGATGTATTGAAAGAACCGTAACAGAATTAAACTATGTCAAAGAGTTTTTCAAGCAGGAGAAGTTGTTTAATGAACGTACAACGATTGAAAAAAAAGAACAGCATTGATATTTCAAGAAAATTATCATTGAAGTGTGTCTTAGTCACAGTCAGTCTTGTATTAGCCGCATGTCAAAGTGCACCCGAACAAACTACGAAAAAAGTTCAAACAAAAAGAACAGTACACCAGACTCAAGCACCTGTTGTAAAAAAGAGAGTGAGTCCAGATGGCATTCAAGATATTGATTGGCAGATCACTCAGATCAGTGGTCATAAGGCAAAATTCTTTAACCAATGGCCCACTCTTTCACTGAACTCAGCAGTCAAAACAGTATCGGGACATACTGGCTGTAATGCTGTTTTTGGCCGTTATACATTTAATTTCAGTCAGCAAAAACTTGATATGCAAGTAAATGCAGGCCATTCAAGCTGTGATGGTGCTTTGGCTCAAGAAGCAGAGCTGGTAGATGCTTTGCAACGTATTCAACGCTTCCAACTCGTAGGTAATACGCTATATCTACTTGACCAGAGTGGTCAGCGCCTCATTCAGGCACAAAAGAAATAAAAGGTGGTTTTTACCACCTTTTTTATATTTATAGGGCTTCTAACATCGTGGTTGGAATATCTGTAATTAAGCCCTGAATCTCTAAATCACGCAGTCTTTTTGCTCTTTCTACATCATTGACTGTCCACACACTAATGTTCAAACCAGCTTGATGTGATAGTTGGATCATTTCATCTGTCGCCAGCTGCTCGTGCCAACCAATATGACCGCACCCATATTGATGCGCGAGTTCAATTGCTGTTGCCCCAATAGGAAGTTCAACTAACAATCCACGTTTAAATTGAGAGTTGATATCGCGTAAGGCTGTTAAAATTTGAAGATCAAAACTTGTGATGGTGACGACTTTCTCAAAACCATGTAATTCCGTCTCGAGTTTTTGAACGAGCTTTTCGGCCAATGCCATATCTCTTACAGCTTTAACTTCAACTTCAATATGATCGAAATTATCAAGTAAGTTTAAAACACCTGTAAGGGTCGGTGTTGGTTCAGAAGTTGGCCAATTGGGCCAGCCTTGCCGATGATCGAATGACAACGCTTGAGCCAAAGTCGATTGCTCTACAATTTGATCGACTCCAGCTGTACGCAAAAAATTGTCATCATGAATAACAACTAACTCTTGGTCTTGAAGCTGACGAATATCGAATTCGACACCACGAATACCTAAATTTTTTATGTGCTGAAACCCACCAAGTGTATTTTCAGGAGCTTCTCGGCGTGCACCACGATGACCAATAATGCGCATAATTTTCTTCTATGAAATATTTTGACTATGGTCTCTTTAAAAAGAGCAGAGACCATGTTTAATCTAATCTATTTTTAAATAATCTCATTAATATTTTTTTGCCAAAGTACTTCTTGGCCACCTTCAGCACGCTGTAAAGCGCGTGATGCGACAAATAACCAGTCAGATAGACGGTTTAAAAGTTGGAGTGCTGTAGCTTGAATATTTTGATCACGAGTCTGTACTGACATGAGCGATCGTTCTGCACGGCGGCAAACGGCACGGGCTTGATGAGCATAACTACAAGATAAAGAACCAGACGGTAGGATAAACTCTTTAAGCATCGGTAAGTCTTCATTCATACGGTCAATTTCTTTTTCAAGAAATTCAATACAAACCGGCTGGAGTAGATTGTAATTTGGAATACAAACCTCTCCACCTAAATCAAAAAGCCAATGTTGAATCAGACTTAAGCTTTTATCCCAATCAGCCTTATCATTTACTTGGCTATCTGTGATTTGAGCACGAAGTACCCCAATAATGGCGTTGAGTTCATCAACATCACCAAGTGCTGTAATTCGTAAATCATCCTTGGCAACACGAGAACCATCGCCTAAACCTGTTGTACCTGAGTCGCCTGTGCGTGTATAGATTTTGCTTAAACGGTGTCCCATGATGGATATCCTGAACATAAAAAAGGGATAATGTCGGTCAGAACATTACCCCGAAACTGGAGTTAAGAAAATATTTTTATAGTTGGCGTGAGAAATTAATAACGGAAAGTGACCCCAACAGAAGCTTGACGGCCTGTATTAACATACCAGTCATTTGAAGGATAAGTATTTAATACTTCACGATACTGAACATCACCTACGTTTTGAATATTGGTAAATACTTTCACGTTAGGAATAATATTCCAGTAAGCATTTAAGTCCACAGTCGCGTAACCAGGCACTCGCATAGAATTGGCTGAGTCTGCATAAGATTTCGCTCTAGCAATTAATGAAGCACTAATTCCATATACTGCATTTTCTAAACCTGTGCTTATAGTGAGAGTCTGGCGAGGACGGTAGGCAATTTCTGTATTATCTTTTTCATTTTCTGTTTTTACGTAAGCATATTCAGTGGACAAGAATAGATCATCCTGACGCCACTTAATTCCAGCTTCACCACCTGTAAAGTTTGCTTTAGCTATATTTGTATTAGTACCAGCATTGTAGGCGATAAGATCTTTAATTTTTGTATGATAAACAGAAAAATTAGTACTCACATTTGATGTAAGATCGTAGTTCATACCCATTTCATAAGAAGTACTTTCTTCTGGGGCTAAGTTCTCATTGCCTCCCCATTGAGAATATAGTTCATTTAAGGTCGGAGCTCTGAAAGCACTGCCGATATTTGCATATACACTAGCATTAGGTAAGAAATGATAGCGTATAGCACCTTGTCCAACAGTATGAGTACCAAAGCGTTGGTTGTCTTCTAAACGAACACCGATTTGGGTGTCAAAAAGATCATTTTTGAGTTGATGCTGTAAATAATACCCTGTGCTATTTACACTTTTATCTGAGTTAAGAATGGTATTACTTTTATAATTTGCATCGTTATAGGTAGCACCAACTAAAATATTTTGGTTTGGAGTGAATTTCCATTTCAGGTTTAAATCACTCTCATTATTTTCAGTATTGTAATATGAGCCATAAGCAGGAACATTTTGTTTATCCTGAACATTTGCATAGTGTGCATTAATGATGAGATCAGGTAAAATATTATAAGCAACTTTAGTGTTAATAACTCGATTTTCGAACTGACGTTGTGCTGTATTGGTTATGTAGTCATTACTAAAAACGTTAGTGCCTTTATTTTCACTAATTGAAGCAGAAGCATCTATTAAGTTTTCTTGGAAGAAACCTATTTTAGCGTGATAGCCTTTTTGATCATAACCGGCTTTTTCATTTTCTGGCTGGCTTTCAAAAATACGTGTTCCATCACTTTCTAAGCGTTGCCCACCTACTTGTGCATAGAACCCTTGGTCAGTCACGAGATTGGCATTAACAATAGTCTTATAAGTATTATTTTCACCATAAATACCAGTTAGCTCAGCTCCTGTTTTCTCTGGTTTTTTAGAAATTAACTGGACGACACCACCAATCGCATCACTACCATATTGAACAGATGCCGGCCCTTTTAAAATTTCGATTTGTTGAACATCTGTTGTATCTAAAAATGCCGGATATAATGGACCAAGCTCATTTTGACTATTTAAACGAGCGCCATCTTTAAGAACTAATGTATGAACTGATTTAGTGCCGCGAAGTGAAATTTCAGAAATCTGACCTAGACCACCGCTTTGTTTTATATAAACAGAAGGATCGCGTTGAATAATATCTGAAACGTTTAGTAATGGATTCTGTTCAATTGTTTTTTCATCAATTACTGAAATACGCGCCGGAACCTCACTAGCTTTTTCAGCACTTTTTGAAGCAGTCACTACAATTGGATCAAGCTGAGTTACATTCGTTGTATCTTCAGCAAAAATAACAGGTGAAAACCCCATCGCAATAGCGATAGCCCCTACCAGACGAGTAGGTTGAAAAGACTTAGACATAACATGCTCCATACATTCACCCCACGTGAATGATCGGGTAGATAGATGAAACAAGTAGGTCTCCGGACTTCAGCGCCATATTTAATTTATGGACATATTCACCTTCCCACATCACTGCAGTGGTGTAAGTCGAGAACGACTTAAAAAATATGCTTTACATTGTTACCGTTGCGGGGGCAGTGCCGGACTTTCACCAGCTTCCCTAAAGCATGAATTGCTTACACTTGCTTCCAATTTTACGCAGTATAAAGTGGCGATTTACTTCATACAATGTCATTTGGAGCAATTCCCTGAGAACTTTTACGCAAGGGACAAAAATTGCATTACAATGGCGCTTATTTTAAGAAATGGTTGTAGTTTAGGCAGATCATGAGCCCATCAAACCAAAAACGTACACGAGCAAAAATCTGTGGAATTACTCGCATTCAAGATGTTCAGGCAGTTGTTGCTGCTGGAGCAGATGCGATTGGTTTTGTTTTTTTCCCGCCAAGTCCAAGACATGTAACGGTTGAACAGGCCCAAGAATTAGCAAAAGTAATTCCACCTTATGTACAAATGGTAGGTTTGTTTGTAAATACGAGTGCTGCTGAAATTCAGGATGTACTTGATTGTGTTCCCCTAGATGTATTACAACTACATGGCGATGAAACTCCAGAACAATGTCAGGAAATTGCTCGCCATTGTAAACGTCGCTGGTATAAAGCGATTCAGGTTAAACCTGATCTGGATGTAGTTGCTGAAATTCAAAAATATCAGGCAGCTGGTGCCAGTGCTGTATTGCTCGATGCGTGGCATCCTGAGCTCAAAGGGGGCACAGGACATCAGTTTGACTGGTCTAAATTCCCAAAACTTGATATTCCCTTAATCTTGGCAGGTGGTTTAACCCCTGACAATGTCATTGACGCTATTCATACTACCGGTGCTTTTGCAGTAGATGTGAGCGGAGGCGTAGAGTCCGCAAAAGGTATAAAAGACCAACAACTCATTGAACGATTTATGCAAGGAGTCCAACGTGGATCAGCAAAACAATGTGATTGACTATACACAGTACCCAGATGCTGCAGGGCATTTCGGTATCCATGGCGGACGTTTTGTGTCAGAAACTTTAATGGCGGCATTAGAAGATTTAGAAAATCTCTATTCCCGCATGAAAAATGATGAACAGTTTTTGGCAGAATTCGACCGTGACCTCGCCTACTATGTAGGTCGTCCTAGTCCACTTTATTATGCTGAGCGATGGTCAAAAGAGTTAGGTGGTGCGCAAATTTACCTTAAACGTGAAGACTTGAACCATACAGGCTCACACAAGGTAAACAATACGATTGGTCAGGCGTTATTGGCAAAGCTTTCTGGTAAAAAACGTATTATTGCCGAAACTGGTGCTGGGCAGCATGGTGTAGCAACAGCAACAATTGCAGCACGTTTAGGTCTTGAATGTGTTGTTTATATGGGTGCTGAAGACGTTAAGCGTCAAGCGATGAACGTTTATCGTATGCGTTTGTTGGGTGCTACAGTTGTTCCTGTACAAAGCGGCTCTAAAACGCTGAAAGACGCCATGAACGAAGCGATGCGTGACTGGGTAACCAACGTTGATACGACGTACTATGTGATTGGTACAGTTGCAGGTCCGCATCCATATCCTCAACTCGTTCGTGACTTCCAGTCGATTATTGGTCGTGAAGCACGTAAACAGATTTTGGAACAAGCAGGTCGCTTACCAGATGCATTAGTTGCCTGTGTAGGTGGTGGTTCAAATGCAATGGGCTTGTTCTATCCATTCTTAAACGATGCCAACGTGAAAATGTATGGTGTTGAAGCAGCTGGTTTTGGTATTGAAACTGGTAAACACTCTGCGCCATTAAATGCGGGTCATGTGGGTGTATTGCACGGTAACCGTACTTACTTGATGAGTGATGAACAAGGCCAGATTATTGAGACACATAGTATCTCGGCGGGCCTTGATTATCCGGGTGTCGGTCCTGAACATAGCTTCTTGAAAGATATGAAGCGCGTAGAATACGTGCCGATTAATGATACAGAAGCTTTGCAAGGTTTTCGTGATTTAACCAAAATCGAAGGGATTATTCCTGCACTTGAAAGCTCTCATGCGATGGCCTATGTGTCTAAGCTTGCACCGACGATGTCTAAAGATCAGATTATTATTGCGACTGTTTCAGGTCGTGGTGACAAAGATTTAATGACAGTTGCACGCATTGATGGCGTAGAAATGGTCGAGATGTAAGAGGATACAATGCCAAGTTTGTTTATGGTGATGTTAGGTGGGCGTCATGCACGTGCTAATACAGAAGTTCATGATGTAGTCATGGCGGTAGGAGATACTTTGGAAGAAGTTTATCCTCAACTTAAACAGGCTTGGTTTGGTGAGGCTCAAGGATTGCATATTGATGCTTGGGCCAAGCTCTCAGGAGTTAGCTCTCAAGGACAAAATTATCAAATTCACTTTACAGATGCTGCTCCACAACCAGATGATTTAAAATTATATTTAATTAATCTGGGGGGATATAATGCAAGTGAATTCGGTGAACTTCACCGTTATGAGTTTGTGGTTGCACCGAATGCGGTAGTTGCCAAACAATTAGGTAAACAATTTATAGATCGGCAGTGGCAAAAAGCACATACAGATCGAGTCATTGATATTGATGACTGCTTAGCAATAGATTGTGTAGCAGGGCGCTATATTCATTTAATAAAAGGCGATTTTGCTGAAACAATTTGGGAAAATACGTATTTGACCGTGGTATAGGTCATTTGAAATCTAATATTCATATGGAAGTGGGTAAATGGATTTAATTCAAGAAAATGGACAGCCTCGCTACGGGCGTTTTGAATCTGTACCGTCAACCATTCACGTACAACATTATATTTATAAAACCCCTTACGGTAAGGTCCTTAAAGGCTGGCGTAAGCAATTAAAATATAAAAAAATTAAATTCTGCGGCATTCAACATAAACACTATAGTATTGGTCTGGCAATTGCAGATATTGGCTGGGTTGGGCACGGTTTTTTCTATATTTATGACCATGAAACAGAGCAAGTCATCGAGTGGAATGCGATTCAGCCTTTGGGGCATAAAACCTACCTTGATGAACAGCCCTTATTTAATCAAAGTTATTTTTCTAAATCGCCTTATCAGTTTGATATCCAGCATGCGAATGGTGTGCGATACATTCGAGTCACTAAATATGGTGAGATTCAGCTTAGCGCTCGTATTTTTTGTGCTGGAACCGATATATTAAGTTTGTGTACACCAACTGGCATCAATGGTTGGACTTATACCCAAAAGCAGACCACATTGGCTGTAGAGGGAATGTTTATTAATAAGCAAAACCAAGTCGTACAATTTGATGAAAAGACATTTGCCTCTTTAGATGATACCTGCGGTTTTTTGCGACCTGAAACGGCTTGGTTCTGGCTTTCATGTAATTTCTGGGATGAGCAAGGGCGTCGTATTGGTTTAAATTTAGCTTCTGGTGTTAATGAAAGTTTTGGTAATGAAAATTGCTTATGGATTAACGGAGTTTTATTTCCACTAACTGATATTTTATTTGAAAAAGTAAATGATGAGCTTTGGCAAATTAGCTCTTTAGATCAAAAACTTAATCTCCAAGTGCATATTGGTTGGTGCCGATACGAAAATATTAATTTAAGAATGATTGGCAGTCAGTTTAACCAGTGGCAAGCTAAAATTAGCGGAACGATTGAGCATGAGGCAACCGATATCATCAATTGCAATGAGCAATACGGTTTACTAGAACAACATTATGCAAAATGGTAACAAGCAGGTTATAAACCTGCTTGCCAGAATGCCTCACCAGCTGCAATAGGATCATTGGTCTTTTCGAGTGTTTCAATCCAAACAGGATATTGACGAATGACTGGATGCTGACTTGGATGAAAGTCTTTTTTAAACCAATCTAAATATTGGTTTTTCATAGCGGTTAATGTGCCATTTTTGCCAAAGAACCAAGGTAAACCTTTAAGATTCATCAAGAGTCTTTCTCTTGGACTAAAGCCATCACATTTCAACATGATGTTGGTGCGATAGAGTGTAAAGCCAAACATCAGTACTGTTGTAAGAACCAATACAAAACGACGAGTTGACTCAGGAACTTCACCCACCTGTTTCATGACATCAAAAGCAACATCGCGGTGCTCCATCTCTTCAATGGCATGCCAAGCAAACAGTGCTCGGACATAGGGGTGAGCATTTTCCAAAGTTTTTTTATGGCTATAAAAGGTTTCTGCCATTAGCGCTGTTAAATGTTCCGCTGCCGCTGTCATCGCAATATTGTATTGTGGTGAGCGTTTGGTGAGTTCAAAACGAAAAATTCTTTTAAGTGTGGCTGTGAACTGGTCAACAGGCATACCTTGCTCTTTCATGAGCTGATTCATTTTGTCATGAGCAATACCGTGTTGAGCTTCTTGTTTAATAAAGTCTGCAACCCGTTTTTGTAGTTCGGGATCATCAATTTTGTCTCGGAACATACGGACACATTCAATAAAATAACGCTCTCCATCTGGAAAGGTTAAGCTGAGCGCATCAAACATACGAGTCAAAAAAGGATCATTATTAAACCAAAAGCGAGGCGCTTCGTTTAAATGAAAATCCAGATCTTTACGAACTACTGGCTCGACCTGATAAGAAACATGTGCGTTCATATTTTTATTTCTCGCATCTAACATGTTCATTAGTATGTCGCTAATAGTCGGCTTTGTTTTGACAGTTATTGCCAATTTTTATACAGTTTGCGACAAGATGGCATTAAAAAAAGGATGAGCCATGCAGGATTTTACGATTTCAAATGGCTACTTTTATCTTTGGAATACTTATCTAAAAGAAAAAGGAATCGATTGGCAGGCATTAAACCTTACAGATGTTCAGGCCCGTCAAGTTCAAAATATTTTAGCTTCATCTATTGATGCTCAATCTTCTTTAAACTTTTTTCTTGAACTTTTAGAGCTGACAGAGTCTCGTCTACAAGTTTCTAATTTAGCCCTAGAAATGGCAACTTGTATTACACCTGCCAATTTTGGTGTACTGGGATATATGGCTTCTCGGAGTGGGAGCTTTGCAGAGGTTCTTGAATATGTCATGAAATTCCATCGTCTCGTGATTGACGGTGAGCAAGTCGTGCCTATGCAAGTTGAACAAGATGCTTCTAATATCCGTTTGTATTGGCCCTTAGTTGATGCCAGTAATATCATACTTTGTGAGCTGACTTTAGCTGCTATGGTTCAGCTTGCTAAACAAATTGCTCCTTTCCATGATTTTCTCTTGCAGCATGTTGAGTTTGTGCACCGCTCACGTGGTCCATTAGTTCACTATCAGCGTTTCTTTCAATGTAAATTATCATTTGAGCAACCTTACTATGCATTAACTTTTGCAAGTGAGGGATTGAATGTTCGTCCTCGACATGCAGACCCCAGCTTAATGCAACTTTTAGTGAAACAAGCAGAAGAGGCATTAGCTCAGCGGAAAATACATACAGATTTAGCCCAGCAAATACATTGGATTGTTCATGAATATTTTAAACACAAGCAACAAGCCCCTAAAATAGAGGATATTGCCATCGAGTTGAATATTTCAGTACGAAGCTTGCAGCGTCAATTACAGTCATTAAATACTTCATTTAAATTAATTTTAGATACTGAACGCATGAAACGCTGTGAAATATTACTTCACCAAAATGAAAGCCTCACCACAATTGCTGAACAGTTGGGATATTCGGATCAGTCGGCACTTGCACGGGCTCATAAAAATTTGACAGGACAAACTTTACTCACGCGGAAAAGGGAATTACAACTCGCCAATAAAAATATTGCGAAATAAGTTTTGTGTGATTATTTTTTGATCGGACGGCAATCTAATAATGGCTCGAAAATAGGAAGCTTTGATCATTGAGAAAAGTTTCAAAATATTGATAAATGTACACCATGGGTTGTATGAATCATACAATCGAATATCGCCATAACGTTAGACCTGTTCAATGGACAAAAAATAGCGTTAAAATGCGATGTTCTTGTATTTCTACAAACAACTCCTCAATTTTAAATAATTCAAGGAAAGCACAACCCTATGTCACGTCTTGCCACCCGTTTTGAAAAGCTTAAGTCCCAACAACGTAAAGCGCTTGTATCTTATGTTATGGCGGGTGATCCACAGCCACAAGTAACGGTTCCGTTACTGCATAAAATGGTTGCAGCAGGAGTAGATGTCATTGAGCTTGGTTTACCATTTTCAGATCCAATGGCTGATGGTCCGGTAATTGCGCTTGCAGCTGAACGTGCGCTTGCGGCAGGGACTAACACGTTGGATGCACTCAACATGGTAAAAGAGTTCCGTGAGCAGGATCAGGAAACACCTGTTGTTTTAATGGGTTATCTGAATCCGGTTGAAGTGATTGGTTACGAGAAGTTTGTTTCTCATGCGAAACAATGTGGTGTAGATGGCTTATTACTTGTGGATTTACCACCAGAAGAGTCAAAAGAATTTGGTGCGGTGTTGAAACAACATGATATGGACCAAATTTTCTTACTTGCACCAACTTCTACAGATCAACGCATTCAACATGTGACAAATCAGGCAAGTGGTTTTATTTACTACGTTTCACTTAAGGGTGTAACTGGAGCAGCAACACTTGATACGGCAGAAGCTGCTGCACGTATTCAAAAAATCAAAAATGCCACTAATATTCCAGTGGGTGTTGGTTTTGGTATTAGTGATGCCGCTTCAGCAAAAGCAATGGGTAGCGTTGCTGATGCCGTGATCGTAGGTAGTGCTTTCGTTAAAAATTTTGCAACGTTGGCAGCGGATGACGCTGTTGAACAGACGGTGAGTAAAGTCAAGGAGCTTCGAGCAGCGCTCGATGAGTTAGTATGAATCAAGAAGTGAAACCAGGGAAAGTTCTTAGCCCTTCGACACCATGGACAAAACGTCCGGTTCCAGGTATTGAAGTAGCAGATGAGCAACAAATTCTCAAAGCAACATTTACTGAGCCAACGATTGAATGTCCTGAATGTCATGCACTAGTGACACGTACAGCAATTTCTTTCAATGCATATGTTTGTCCGCAATGCGACGAACACTTACGAATGAAAGCTCGTGACCGCTTGAACTGGTTCTTTGATAATGTTGTAACTGAATTGGGTCAAGAATTTACTGCAAAAGATCCATTAAAGTTTGTTGACTCTAAACCGTATCCAGATCGTATGCGTGAAGCGCAAAGCAAAACTGGTGAAACGGAAGCGTTAATTGCCATGCAAGGTAACTTAAATGGCGTAGATATGATTGCATGTGCTTTTGAGTTCGACTTTATGGGCGGCTCAATGGGTACAGTTGTCGGTGACCGTTTTGTAAAGGCCGCCGAGCTTGCAATTGAAAAACGTCAGCCATTAATCTGTTTCGCAGCTTCTGGCGGCGCGCGTATGCAAGAAGGTATGTTGTCGCTTATGCAAATGGCGCGTACTTCTGCCGCGATTCAAAAATTAAAAGATGCTGGCTTACCATATATCGTTGTGTTAACACATCCTGTGTATGGTGGTGTAACAGCTTCTTTAGCAATGTTGGGTGATATTCATATTGCTGAACCTAAAGCGATGATTGGCTTTGCTGGTAAGCGTGTAATTGAGCAGACTGTACGTGAAACTCTTGAAGAACCGTTCCAACGTGCTGAATATTTGCTTGATCATGGTGTAATCGATCAGATTGTTCATCGTCATGCTTTACGTGATACTGTATCTCGACTTGTATCGAAATTGATGAACTTACCTTGAACCAACAAGCTCCACTTTCAATAGACTCTTTAGATACATGGCTCAATTATTGGAGCCATGTTCACGTTACAGGGATAGATCTTGGTCTGGAACGTGTAATTCCTGTTGCAGAAAAGCTGGGTGTAACTCAGCCTCATGCTAAAGTTTTTACAGTAGCCGGAACGAATGGTAAAGGCTCAACCACAACCACACTGGCTGCGATATTAAACGCACAAGGTTATAAAGTTGGGTTATATCAGTCACCGCATATCTATCGCTTTAATGAGCGAGTTAAATTAGGTGGGGTAGAAGTCGATGATCAAATTCTGATTGATGCTTTTGTTCAAGTCGATCAGGCTCGTCGCGATTGTGATTTAAGCTTATCTTTTTTTGAAGCAACCACTTTGGCTGCTTTTGTTATTTTTAAACAACAACAATGTGATGTATGGGTGCTTGAAGTTGGTCTGGGCGGACGCTTAGATGTTGTCAATGTGATTGATCCCGACATTGCAGTAATTACTAATATTGGCCTAGATCACACAGATTGGCTAGGCGATACCGTCGAAAAAATTGCTTTTGAAAAAGCAGGCATTATTCGTCCATATATTCCGGTTATCTTCGCGGGTGAGCAACCATTGCCGCAAGCAATTCAAGATAAAGCACAAAGTTCACAAGCAGACTTATATACCGTTAATCGTGATTATTTTTATAAGCTCGCAGAAGATGGACAAAACTGGTACTTTGCTTCGGAAGGAACCACTTTAAAACTTCCTTTAGGTACATTAGCGATTGAAAATATTGCAGGAGCGGTTGCGGCCATTTTAAATAGTGGACTTGAGATTTCTCAGTCAGCATTAGAAAAAGGTATCCAATCTGCTCGCTTAGCTGGACGTTTTGAACAGCGTCAAGTGGATGGGAAGACGGTCATTTTTGATGCTGGGCACAATCCACATGGTGTTGAATTTTTGTTAAAGCAATTGCGAAATTTCTTAGAATACAATAAACAGTACACAGAAGTTGTCGCAGTATTTTCAATGCTGGCAGATAAAGATATAAAATCAGTAGTCGATTTATTGAAACCTACTGTTTTACATTGGAAAATTGCTGAATTGAATGTGCCGCGTGCTGCACCGATTCAGCAACTCAATGATGCCTTGCAAGGCCAGACAGTACAACAATATGGCAATATCAAAGAGGCTTTTAAATCAGCGCTTGAGCAAACAAATAACAATCAGCTGATTTTGGCCTGTGGTTCGTTTCATACTTTAGAAGCGATTTGGGAGTATTTGGAAGAATGTCAATGAATAACAAACAACGCTGGATGGGTGGCGTTGTTTTACTAGGAGGTGGTGTTTTATTGGCAGCATTGCTTCTAAAAGGAAATGAGGAAATAAAACAGGTTGAAGCTCAACCATCCGCATCCACATCGCCAAAAACTCAAACTAAACCAAAACAGACAACTGAAGGGCAAATGGTACAACTACAACCGCTTGCGGTTGATGTTGAAACTGAAAAACGTTTGCTAGAAGAACAGCGTCGTGCGCGTGAAAAGGCCGTTGCTGAACAAGAAGCACGTGCAGCTGAGTTCTTAGCAATGCAGCAGCAAGCTGAAGCTGATGCTGCTCGTAAAGCTGCAGCAGAGTACGCTGCTATTAATGCGCGCCGTACAGCGGCTCAAGAAAGTTCAGATAATATTCCACCGGAGTTAGTGGGTGAGGCGAAAGCTAAAAACCAGCAAACCAATACGGTGAATAAAACAACTGATACTTCAAAAATAGATGCAGACAAAAAAGCTGCTGAAGCAAAACGCCAAGCAGAAGCAGACAAGAAAGCGGCTGATGCTAAACGACAGGCAGAAGCAGACAAAAAAGCAACTGAAGCAAAACGTCAAGCGGAAGCAGACAAGAAAGCAGCTGAAGCTAAACGACAGGCAGAAGCTGATAAAAAGGCTGCAGAAGCGAAACGCCAAGCAGAAGCAGACAAGAAAGCTGCAGAAGCGAAACGCCAAGCAGAAGCTGAGAAAAAAGCTGAAGCTGAAAAAGCGCGTGAGCTGCTTGAAAATGGCGATAAAAAGTGGATGGTTCAAGTCGCTTTGGCTGCTAACCAAGCCAATGCAGATGCAGTTGTTTCTAAATTACGAGCTAAAGGCTATAAGGTCACTACAAGCCCAACCAGTAAGGGTATTCGTATTATGGTTGGACCTGCAAAAGACCGTGATACAGCAGATGCTGCGCGTAAGAAAATTACTTCTGATTCAAGTTTAAACATGAAATCAGCGTGGGTGATTGACTGGGTACCGTTAGACCAACGTTAACCAAATTAAAAATTCCACTCAAGATGTCACTAAGATGGATTCGACAGTTGCTGTTGAATCCATCTTACATTTTCAGGTGTAAATAATCGGTCAATGTTCTTCCAAATAATATGATAACCGTAACCCCCTTGTTTCATTTCCTTAACCGCATCATTAATTGCCCAATTTTCAAAAATAATGCGATACATGGCAACGCTGGCCCCTGTACGATCTGAACCATGGTAGCAGTGCAATAAAACGCGCTGATCATTCTGCTTGGCAATTTTGATTTGTTGCATGACTTCTAAGAGATCTTGTCGGTCAATTGCCCAAGTGTTGATAGGAATATGTACAAGATTAAAATTTTCATTTTTAAAAACTAAACTATCTGCGTCTTTGGCTCTTAAATTAATGATCGTTCCAATTTGATGATCCTTTAATTCAGAAATCATTGCTGTATCAGGTTGTTCACTGCGATAAACATCATTACTAATTTGATAAAAGTTATGAGTCTGAGAAACTAAGCTTCCCCAATCTTGTGGTCGATGCTCATGGGCGATACTTTCGTGCTGCATACACCCTTGTAAACTTATACAGATGACAAGTGTAAGGAGCGATAATTTTTTCATTTTTGATACCGTTTCAGCTCATCAGGGTCGTGAGCACAAATTATTTCAATCTTGGGTTCATGTTGAGCTAAATGCTGTAAACGCTTGAGGTTAAAAAGACGCTTTTCATTATCTTCTGCAAATGTTTTTTCCACCAGACCAAGTGATCTTAATTTATTTTTAGGGTTTAACTCTAGGTGTGAGTAGTAGGCATCTCCACAAAATAATACCCATTGATTTTGTTGCTTTATGGCAATCCCGCAATGTCCAGCTGTATGTCCTAACAGCGGTATCATTAAAATTTCATCTTGAAACAGCGGAAAACCTTTAACTTTTTCGAGGTTGAACCATGCTTCACCTTTTTGATATTCAACGAAGTTCCAATACCGATGATCTTTATATTGATTGGTTCTATAGCGAAGTTTGCCTTTAAAATTTGGAAGTTGGGCAGCGTTGTATTCTGCTGCTAAAACATGAACTGTGGCATGAGGAAAATCTGAGATACCACCAGCATGGTCGAAATCAAGATGAGTGACAAAAATATGCTGTACATCTTTGGGACTAAACCCGAGCTTTTGGATTTGTTGGATCGCACTAAATTCAATATTATGCTCAATATTGCCTAAGCGTTTAACTAATGAGCCTAGGCGCTGCTTCATATGTAAGTAATCTTGCAAGCCAAAGCCAGTATCGATAAGCACTAAGCCTCGATCAGTTTCAACTAAAAGACAATGACAGATTACCTCAGCTCGGAAGCCTTTTTGTCCAAATAAGGGGGCACAAACTGGGCACATACTGCCACACTTTAAATGATGAATTTTATAGATCATGATTTTTATTTTTTTACCAAATCGTTTCGAGTTATAACTGATCTAAACAATAAAAACCATGAGTATTCAATACATAAATAAAAAAGCCATCACTACGGATGACTTTTTCGGGTGTGATATTTAATCTAAATGTGCCTACGCGCTTCGCTTGTCTTGTAAGGAATTTTTCAGATGCTTGCCTACGCACTGCGTTTGTCTTGCAAGCAATAAAACCTTTAGTCGGTTTTATTGCTTTCAGGCTGTGGCGTGAGGCGTAAATAAGGTTTAACAGCCGTATAACCTTTAGGGAAACGTTGTTTAATTTCTTCTTCATCTTTAAGTGATGGCACAATCACGACATCTTCACCTTGCTGCCAGTTCGCAGGCGTAGCGACTTTATGTTTATCTGTTAATTGTAATGAATCCACAACACGTAAGACTTCATTAAAATTTCGGCCCGTCGAAGCAGGGTAGGTAATGATTAAGCGAACTTTTTTGTTAGGATCAATAATCACTAATGAGCGCACTGTTAGAGTTTCACTGGCATTAGGGTGAATGAAGCCATAGAGCTCAGATACTTTACGATCTTTATCTGCAATGATTGGAAAGTTTACAGTTGTGTTTTGTGTTTCATTAATATCGTTGATCCAACCTTTATGAGACTCTACATCATCTACAGACAAAGCAATCGCTTTAACATTACGCTTCGTAAATTCATCTTTTAATTTTGCTGTGTAACCTAACTCTGTTGTACATACTGGCGTATAGTCGGCTGGATGTGAAAATAAGATTCCCCAACTATCCCCTAAAAAATCATAAAAATTAATTGGGCCTTCGCTCGATTCTTGTTGAAAATCGGGGGCAGTGTCTCCTAATCGTAGTGTCATGATATTTCCTCAATTGCTCATAATTTGTTATTCGATTGAATGAATATGCAGCATTTACTTTATGATTAAAATTATTGTTTTTATATTTTATTATGAAATTTTTATATAAGTGTAAATATATATGACTAAAACTCATTATTTTAAGTGCTTAATCAATGTAACTTTAAGGTAAATTTGCTAAATTAGATTTCTCGGAAGTTATGCTTAATAGATGAGCGTTAATGGTGTGTTTTTGGTGCTCGGCACATTAAGGGGAGATTAGATGAATGAAAAACCATTCGTCTAACTATCAGATTTTTTTTAGGGGTTTTGTGCAAACCCCTTGTACTTCAAATTTCTGGCACCATAATAAACGACTGAGAAAAAGTTTATTCATTTGACCAAGCAAGATTTAGAGAGTTTATCCATGTTGGCAAGTCTGATCGGAGGTATCTTCGGTACAAAAAATGAGCGTGAACTCAAACGCATGCGCAAAATTGTTGAGCAAATCAATGCGCTCGAGCCGACGATATCAGCTTTAAGCGATGCAGACTTATCTGCAAAAACTCCAGAATTCAAACAACGTTATAATAATGGCGAAAGTTTAGATAAATTACTTCCAGAAGCGTTTGCAGTTTGTCGTGAAGCTGCTAAGCGTGTGATGGGTATGCGTCACTATGACGTTCAGTTAATCGGTGGTATTACCTTACATGAAGGTAAGATTGCCGAAATGCGTACCGGTGAAGGTAAAACCCTTATGGGTACTCTGGCGTGTTATTTAAACGCTTTGAGTGGCCAAGGTGTACATGTCATTACTGTGAACGATTATTTGGCACAGCGTGATGCCGAATTGAACCGCCCATTATTTGAATTTTTGGGTCTATCAATTGGTACGATTTATTCAATGCAAGGTCCGTCAGAAAAAGCGGAAGCTTATCTTGCAGATATTACTTACGGTACCAATAACGAATTCGGTTTTGACTACTTACGTGATAACATGGTGTTTTCTTTAGCAGAAAAGAAACAACGTGGTTTGCACTATGCCATTATCGATGAAGTTGACTCCATCTTAATTGATGAGGCTCGTACACCATTAATTATTTCTGGTCAAAGTGAAGACTCTTCGCATCTGTATTCTGCAATCAATACGATTCCTCCTAAATTACATCCGCAAAAAGAAGAAAAAGTTGCAGATGGTGGGCATTTCTGGATTGATGAAAAGCAGCGTTCAGTTGAAATGACCGAGGTTGGTTATGAAACTGTTGAACAAGAACTTATTCAGATGGGCTTGTTGGCTGAAGGCGAAAGCTTATATTCAGCAACAAACCTAAACCTTGTTCACCATGTATCTGCTGCCATTCGTGCACATTTCCTATTCCAACGTGATGTTCACTACATCATTCATGATGGTGAAGTGGTTATTGTCGATGAGCATACGGGCCGTACGATGCCGGGTCGTCGTTGGTCAGAAGGTTTGCATCAAGCTGTTGAAGCAAAAGAAGGCTTAGAAATTCAGCCTGAAAACCAAACTTTAGCGACAACAACATTCCAGAACTACTTCCGTCTTTATAAAAAGCTTTCAGGTATGACAGGTACTGCTGATACTGAAGCTGCGGAAATGAAAGAAATTTACGGTCTTGACGTTGTGATTATTCCAACTCACCGTCCAATGATTCGTAACGACCAAAACGATTTAATTTATTTAAACCGTAACGGCAAATATAACGCGATTATTCAAGAAATTATGAATATTCGTGGGCAGGGTGTTGCTCCAATTCTTATTGGTACAGCAACCATTGAAGCCAGCGAAATTTTATCTTCTAAGTTAATGCAAGCTGGTATTCATCATGAAGTTTTGAACGCAAAACAACATGAGCGTGAAGCTGACATTATTGCTCAAGCGGGTAGCCCGAATGCAGTAACGATTGCAACTAACATGGCTGGTCGTGGTACGGATATTATCTTGGGTGGTAACTGGAAAGCGAAACTTGCCAAACTTGAGAACCCAACTGCAGAAGATGAAGCACGTCTAAAAGCGCAATGGGAACAAGACCATGAAGATGTATTGCAAGCAGGTGGTTTGCATATCATTGGTTCTGAACGCCATGAATCACGTCGTATTGACAACCAGTTACGTGGTCGTGCCGGTCGTCAGGGTGACCCTGGTGTTTCTCGTTTCTATTTATCTCTTGAAGATGACCTGATGCGTATTTTCGCAGGTGACCGTGTCGTTGGTATGATGCGCGCGATGGGTTTAAAAGAAGACGAAGCGATTGAACATAAAATGGTGAGCCGTTCGATTGAGAATGCTCAGCGTAAAGTTGAAGCGCGTAACTTCGATATTCGTAAGAACTTATTGAAATACGATGATGTGAATAATGAACAGCGTAAGATCATTTATTCTCAACGTGATGAAGTATTAGCTGAAAATACCTTAAAAGAATATGTTGAAGAAATGCATCGTGAAGTGATGCAAGGCATGATTGCTAACTTTATTCCACCAGAGTCAATTCATGACCAGTGGGATGTGGAAGGTTTAGAAAATGCTTTACGTATTGATTTAGGTATTGAGCTACCAGTTCAGGAATGGTTAGACCAAGATCGTCGTTTAGATGAAGAAGGTTTGGTTGAGCGTATTAGTGATGAAGTGATTGAGCGTTATCGTCAGCGCCGTGCTCAAATGGGTGATGAATCTGCAGCAATGCTTGAGCGCCATTTCGTTTTAAACTCTCTTGATCGCCATTGGAAAGATCACTTGGCTGCAATGGATTATTTGCGTCAAGGTATTCACTTACGTGGCTATGCGCAAAAGAACCCTGAGCAAGAATATAAGAAAGAAGCTTTCAACCTGTTCGTAAACATGTTGGGTATTATTAAAACTGATGTTGTGACTGATTTGTCTCGTGTACATATCCCAACACCAGAAGAACTTGCAGAAATGGAAGCTCAACAACAGCAGCAAGCTGAATCAATGAAGCTTTCTTTTGAACATGATGATGTAGATGGTTTAACTGGTGAAGTTACACTTTCTCAAGAAACCATGAACGAGTCTGCCGATCAGCAAGCTTTCCCTGTTCCAGAAAGCCGTAATGCCCCATGCCCATGTGGTTCAGGACTAAAATATAAGCAATGTCACGGTAAGATCTAATCTGCCTTCTCAAAAAAAGCAGAACAATTGTTCTGCTTTTTTTATGTTTGTAGTAAGCCTGTGAATAATGTTTGCAGTTTTAAGCATTAAATGCTATTTACTTCTCATCCAGAGTGTATGTTGGAAAGACAATGAAAAAAGTATTACAACCTTTATTTTTAACTGTTCTTGCTGTACCAAGTTTTGTTTTTGCAGCAGAAGCAGCTTCAGCCCCTCAAACGACAACGGTTGACAAAGTACTTGCAGCAAAAGGCCCAACTTCGGCTCAAGCTGTAGTGAAGCAAGAAAATACTACAGTGATTAGTCCACGTACAGGTATTCGCTATACGTTGGGTAACACAGGTAATCGCCCAATTATCTTACAAACTACAGCGATTGCTCCGGCAAACTCAGCAAACATTAATCGAATTGTGGCAAGCAACCCAGCTCTCTCTGCAAAAAGCCAAGAAAAAGCAAAAGTTGCTTTAATCGGTGAAGCAGCTGTAGCAGGACCAGCAGCAGTTGCAGCAAGCAATGTAACAGCGCCAGCTGCAACAAATAGTGTTGCTCCAGCAAATCCTGCATCAATGAACTAATTCATATACGTATAAAAAGCCAGTTCAAATTGAACTGGCTTTTTTATGGGGGTGTCTTTAAAACTTTAAATCTGATTATTTACATCATCATTTTTTGTTTCACGAATGAGTAAGAACGCAACTAATGATAAAAGTGATGCAGCAGTCAGATAATAACCAACTGCATATAAACCATAAGTTTCAGCAAGCTTAGTCGCAATCAGTGGGGCAAAGGATGCACCAAAAATACCAGCCAAGTTAAAAGTTAATGCTGAACCTGTATATCGAACTGAAGTTGGGAAAAGTTCAGAAAGAACTGTACCAATTGGACCATATGTTAAGCCCATAATTGCCAAGCCAGTACATAAGAAAAGGAAAACGATTAAAGTATTTCCAGACTCTAACATACTAGAGAAGAACAAGCCGAAAATCGCAGCAGCAATACAAACGCCAATAGAAGTTGTTTTTCGACCAAATTTTTCTGCAAAAATAGCCGATAAAGGAATGAATGCGGCAAAGCAAAGTGTGGCAAACAATTGAAGTTCTAAAAACTCTCCACGCGCATAACCCAGTTTAGTGGTTCCCCAGTTTAAGGCAAATACGGTAGTAAGATAGAACACAACAAAGGTGCAGATTGCTGCAACTGTACCAAGAATAAGCTTACCTGTATGTTTGGTTAAAACTTCTTTAAATGGAATATTAACTTCTTTTTGCTTATCTAAGACTTTCTGGAAAGCTGGAGTTTCATGAAGTTTTAAACGAATATATAAGCCAACAATAACCAATACAGCACTGGCAATGAATGGAATACGCCAACCCCATTGCATGAATGCTTGCTCAGGAATAACTGCACTCAATAATAAGAATGAACCTGTTGCCAGAATAAAGCCAATTGGAGCACCTAGTTGCGGAAACATGCCGTACCATGCTCTTTTACCTTCTGGGGCATTTTCAGTCGCTAATAATACTGCGCCACTCCATTCACCACCTAAGCCTAGTCCTTGTCCTAAACGACAAACAGCTAATAGTAATGGTGCGACAATCCCGATTTGAGCATAAGTCGGAAGTAAACCAATACATACGGTTGAAATACCCATGGTCAATAAAGCTGCAACTAATGTGGCTTTACGACCATTACGATCTCCTAGATGGCCAAATAATGCGGCACCGATAGGACGAGCAATAAAGGCAATTGCAAAGGTTGCCAGAGATTGTAAGACTGCGGCACTGCCACTACTAGCTGGGAAAAATAGGTGAGGAAAGATAATCACGGCAGCTGTTGCATAGATATAAAAGTCGAAGAACTCAATAGTTGTACCGACTAAGCTTGCAAACAAAACTCGTGTTTTTGAATTAGTGGCTACTACAGGAGCAGCAGTCGCAGAAGTTGACTCCATATAAGTCCTTATATCCGTTAAAATTTATTTTTAATAGCTACTCTTTTTAAAGACGTATTTTTCTCAAAGAATAGCGTGAAAGAACATCATCCATGACTCTTTCAGGATCACTGAATATGAGTGAAAAATGGACTAAACTACGTACCAATAGATTGCAAGAAAATGTGCCCCTGCACCTAAAAGCACAAAAATATGCCAGATCGCATGGGTATATCTTACCTTTTTTAACGCGTAAAACAATGCTCCAACCGTATAAGCTAATCCGCCAATAATTAACAAAATCAACGCGTCTTTACTCAGATAGGTGCGCATATCATCCATAACAAAAACAGCAAGCCAACCCATAAGAACATAAGCAAGTAGCGAAATTTTCTGAAAACGATGAATAAAAACTAACTTGAAAAGTGTACCAATTGCAGCAATGCTCCAGAGAGCAATAAGTAAAATATGAGCTTTTTGTGTAGGTATAGCAATGCTTAAGAATGGGGTATATGTTCCCGCAATTAAATAATAAATAGCAGTATGGTCGAGTTTTTTATACCAGTAGCGTAGGTTTTGTGTTTGAGCAAAATGATAAAGTGTAGAACTGGTAAAAACTAAAATTAGGCTAAATGAATATACCCATAAACCTACCCACTGAGCAATAGAAAGATAAGATCCCTTTATAATTAAAAAGATAGAAGCTACAACTGCCATAACAACACCAGCACCATGACTATAGGCATTAAATAGTTCTTCTTTTGGATCGTAAGTTTCCAACACAGATTTACTCATAACTTTAATTTTTTTGATTAAAAATACAAATGTATAGAAATACAAAACAGTCGTAAAGTTATTTTATTTTTAATCCTAGACCCTTTAAACTTCTATTTTATATGAGTCTTCATTTTTTAGGTATATCCGTGTCGGTTTTCTCCTTTGAGCAAGAACAGCAATTCTTTTATGAAATCAAGCAAATGCTTGACCAACAAGCTTTTGAGCGTTTGATCTTGAGCCAATATAAGGGAGAGTTGGCGCAACTGGAAAAAATCACTTTCCGTGTTGTAGAGCTACATGGACAAAAACAGCTTTCAGCTCTATACCATCATACGACCCAAGATGTGACTAAAAACTATTCATTTCAAGAAGGTTTGCAACAGATTGAGCAATTAATCACACAGTGTAAGCAAGCAAACTTATTTTCAACCACTCAAGAAATTCAACTTAAAAAAAATAAGAAAAAAGCCATATTAAATATGGGTAAAAAGCAGGCAGTAAATACGACACAAACGGTTCAGGCACATGACCGTGAAAAGCAGCGCTATGTACAGCAAGGCAATGCATTTTTAAAAGAGCTGGGTATTACTGATGAGAAAGCCCAAGTTATTCCAAGCATGGCTCGTAAATGGAAACAGATTAATAAATTTATCGAAATTTTTGCGAGTGCCTATGAACAGATTGATGCATCTCAACAAGAGTTACGCATTGTCGATTTTGGATCAGGTAAAGGTTATTTAACTTTTGCATTGTATGATTATCTGCAACAACAGCAGAAAACACCATTGATTACTGGTGTAGAGCTGCGCCGTAATTTGGTGGAATTTTGCCAGAACGTTGCAGACAAAGTGCATTTTAACCACTTAGACTTTTTTGAAGGTGACGTTCGTAGTTATCAACCGGAAAAGCTGGATGTAATGATTGCCTTACACGCGTGTGATATTGCGACTGACTTTGCTATTCATACTGGAATCCGTTTAAACGCTTCGATGATTATGTGTGCGCCATGTTGCCACAAAGAGTTACGCCCTCAATTACATAGCCCAGAAGTTTTACAACCAATGCTACAGTTTGGTATTCATGCTGGACAACAAGCTGAGATGCTGACTGACACTTTACGTGCTTTACTTTTAAAAGCGTATGGTTATGAAACCAAAGTTTTTGAGTTTGTATCGCTTGAACATACCAGCAAAAATAAAATGATTTTGGCGACAAAACGCAAAAACGTTTCACAGCCTGACGCCAAGATTATGGCTCAAATCCAAGCATTGAAAGAAATGTATGGTATTAAAAAACAAACGCTGGAATTGTTGTTACAAGATCAGTTGCCGATCGAAAATATTGGCTGCAAGTGCTAGGAAGGTGAATGGATGTATAAAATTGTAGAGGGTGGTTGGGAACAGCTTGAGCAAGATGCGAAATACATCCGTGAACAAGTCTTTATCCGAGAACAGGGAATTGCACCTGAAGATGAATGGGACGACTTGGATGCCACAGTTCTACATTTTATTGTCTATGACAAAGAGCAGCCTATCGCTACAGCACGTTTGTTGCCGCAGCATAGCGTAGGGCGTGTTGCTGTTTTAATGCCTTATCGAAAGCAGGGTATTGGTAAAATTTTAATGCAGCATATTATTGAATATGCGCGTCATCATAAACTGCCTTACCTAAAGCTTTCAGCGCAAACTTATGTAACCACTTTTTACGAAGCTTTAGGTTTTAAAGCACAAGGCGAAGTTTACGAGGACTGTGGCATTCCACATATTGATATGGTCTTAGAGTTAAATTGAGACTTCTTTTTAGAAATCTCAATTTTAATTTATTTCATTGCATTCCAACTTTCAATTGCCTGTAGACCTGTTTCTAAACCGACTTCATAACTGTAGCGAAGCTTTTTTGGATTGGTAGTTAAACGGCCAGCCATATTTTTAAGAGGCGGTGGACACACTTCTAAAATTTGCTGGTCTGAGTTTTGACCACGAACAAAATCGACCGAAGCGTTATAACGATCACAGCGGCTACGCAAGCTACTAGCGAAACCATAATGATGTTTAAACGCATATTTTGCGAGGAATTGATCACCTCGACTACTTGCTTTGAAATAGTTTTTCGGACGAGTACGTAAAACTAACAGTTTTTTTACGCCACTTTGCTGAGCCGTCCAGCGAACGGGTAGGGCATCTGCAACACCACCATCAAAATAAGGTTCACCCATAATATCGACGGGATGACGCGTTAAAACTGGAATTGAGCTAGAAGCACGAAGCGCATTTAGCAAATTATCTTTACCCGCACGAAGATATTCTGCATGGCCTGTTTTAGCATGCGTCAACACCATATAAAAATCAGGATTTTTGGCAAAAAGACTCTGTTGATCAAGAGGATGCTCTTGCTCACCAATTTCCCACATCCATTTTAAATCAAGTAAATCGCCGCCCTTAAAAAAGCGCTTGTAATCGATAAATTCAGGACGCAGTGAATGATCAATATAAAAGGTTAGCGTGCGGCCTTGCTGGCCTGCCAGATAGTTGGCGACATTGGTTGAACCAGACGATACACCAACATATAAATCGAATGGGTTGAACTGTTGTTGTAAAAACGCGTCAAGTACACCACTGGTAAAGGCACCACGCATGCCTCCACCTTCTACAACCAGTGCGTTGCGGGAAAAATCTGTCATTTGAAAAATATCTGATTACTGAGTTGATTGCTTATGTTCTTGCATATCCATTTCAGGCATGTTGTCACTATGTTGAGCATGTTGCTCTGTAGAGTGTTCAGCCTTTTGTTGCATTTGCTCTTGTTGAGCTTTGCGCTGTGCACCTGGCATATAGTCAGGTTCATTACTCATTGCTAAATAGAAAAAGCCAAGGAAAATCGCACTTAAAACACCAACGATCAGAACAAATTTCCAGCCTAAAATTGCTGACTCGGAAGAATTTTTATCGGACATAAGAATTTCTCGAATGTGCTATAGAAGCACAAAAATGAAGTCTATTTATAGCATATTTAGGCAGGGGGCTGAAATCTTAAAGGTCATAAAGAAAAACCCATATAAATAAAATATATTTATATGGGTAAGGTTTATGCAGTTTTTTAAATATTCAATAGGACTAAGTTACTGAATATTTTGTTTCTGCTCAGCTTTAGTTTTTAGTAAAGCTGGTGGTGTAAAACGTTCACCATATTTGGCAGCCAATTCTTCTGCGCGTTTTTGTGCTTTATCAGTACCATACTGATTTAGGAATTGAATTGCTCCTCCAGTCCAAGGTGCATAACCAATCCCAAAGATAGAACCGACATTGGCATCAATTACAGACTCCAGTACGCCTTCTTCATAACAACGTAAAGTATCTAAGGCCTGTACAAACAGAATGCGATCAATCATATCTTGTTCAGAAATATCATGTTCTTTTTTCCAGCGGTTTAGGCCTTCCCATAGATGCTTTTTACCATTTTCAGGGTATTCATAAAAACCAGCTCCAGCAGCTTTACCTTTACGGTTTAACTCATGAATCATGGTGTGAACCACTTCATCTACAGAAGTTTTAGGTAAATCTTTTCCTTCGGCCTGAAGAGCTTTGCGTGCTTCACTGGCAACATGTTCGGTTAATGTTAAAGATACTTCATCTTGAATAGCGAGGGGGCCAACTGGCATACCCGCTTTCAGTGCAGCCATTTCTATACGCGCTGGGTGGACGCCTTCAGCAAGCAGGCGCATACCTTCTTGAATGAACGTACCAAACACACGACTGGTAAAGAAACCACGGCTATCATTAACAACAATCGGTGTTTTTCCAATTTGTTGTACAAAGTCATAAGCTTTGGCAAGCGTCTCTGCGGAGGTGTTTTTACCTTTAATAATTTCAACCAACTGCATTTTGTCGACAGGGCTAAAGAAATGCAGACCGATAAAAGCTTTATCATCCTTACTTGCTTGAGCTAAACCCGTAATTGGTAGGGTTGAGGTGTTTGATGCCATCACACCGTTAGATGCTAGATATTGCTCGGCTTCTTGAGTGACTTTAGCTTTGAGCTCTTGGTTTTCAAATACAGCTTCAATAATTAAATCACAACCTTGTAAGTCTTCAGCAGAAGCTGTAGCCGTAATGAGCGATAAAACCTGATCACGTTTTTCTGAGGTCATGCGGCCTTGTGATACACGTTTATCTAAGAGCTTTTGTGAATATGCTTTGCCTTTCTCAGCATTTTCAACAGATACATCTTTAAGTACAACTGGAATGCCTTTTATGGCTGTTGAATATGCAATCCCTGCACCCATCATGCCTGCACCCAAAACACCCACTTTCGTGGCTTGCCATTTTGCAACGTCGGCAGGGCGGCTCGCACCAGACTTAATTGCATTTAGACCATGCCAGAAAGTGCCGATCATATTTTTAGAAATTTGGCCTGTGGTAAGCTGAGTAAAGTAGCGAGACTCAATACGCAGAGCAGTATCGACATCGACTTGAGCACCTTCAACTGCGGCAGCCATAATTGCTTCAGGGGCAGGGTAACAACCTTTGGTTTTGTCTTTTAACATGGCTGGTGCAATTGCAAGAACTTGTGCAACTGCTGGAGTTTTTGGATCACCGCCTGGAATTTTATAACCCTTCACATCAAAAGGCTGCTGAGATTTTGGATTGGCCTTGATCCAAGCAATTGCTTTATCTAAAAGTTCTTGCTCATTTTCGGCAGTGTCATGAATTAAGCCTAAAGATTTTGCTTTATCAACACCGAACTGTTTGCCCTCCATTAAAAATGGGAACGCATTTTGAAGTCCGAGGAGACGTACCATACGCACAATACCGCCGCCGCCTGGTAACAAACCTAAAGTGACTTCTGGTAGGCCAAATTTGCTTTTCAGGTCATTGATTGCAATACGGTGATGGCAACTTAAGGCGATTTCCCAACCACCGCCAAGTGCCGTGCCATTCAATGCTGCAACCACGGGAATCCCTAGTGTCTCAATCGTTCTTAGATGACCTTTTAACTTCTCAACCATATTGAAAAAGTCAGTTGCATGCTCAGGCTGAACTTGAATTAGTTCATCTAGATCGCCGCCTGCGAAGAAAGTTTTTTTAGCCGAGCGGAAAATAACACCTGAAAGTTCTGTTTCTGCTTTAAGTTTCTGAGTTGCTTCATCAAGCGAGTCACGAAACTCAGCATTCATAGTGTTCGCAGATTGACCAGTTGAATCAAGCGTTAAAATGACAATATTGTCGGCATTTTTTTCGTATTGAATTGCACTCATCTTTTATATCCCTAATTTTTATACGCGTTCAATAATGGTGGCAATACCCATCCCACCGCCAACACAGAGCGTCGCTAAACCGCGCTTTTTATCTTGTCGTTCAAGCTCATCAAGTAAAGTACCTAAAATCATGGCACCTGTTGCACCTAATGGATGACCTAAAGCAATCGCACCGCCATTTACGTTGACTTTTTCAGCAGGCACATTGAGCTCATTAATAAAACGCATCACGACAGCTGCAAATGCTTCGTTGACTTCAAATAGGTCAATATCATCAATTGTTAAACCAGCTTTTTCCAAAGCTTTGCGTGCGGCAGGGGCAGGGCCAGTCAGCATAATGGTTGGATCAGTACCGACTAATGCAGTAGCCAAAACTTTAGCGCGTGGTTTTAAGTTTTGTTCTTTCACTGCTTTTTCTGAAGCCAGTAAAACAAGAGCTGCTCCATCGACAATACCTGATGAGTTACCAGCATGATGAACATGATTTACTTTTTGTGCTTCTGGATATTTTTGCAGGGCAACAGCATCAAAGCCCATTTGCCCCATCATTTCAAAACTTGGGTTGAGCTTTGCTAACCCTTCAAGTGTGGTATTGCCTTTAATAAATTCATCTTTTTCTAAAATCACAACACCTGAGTGATCTTTGACAGGCACAACTGATTGATCGAAATAACCATTTGCTTGAGCTGCCGCTGCTTTTTGTTGTGACTTTACGGCAAAGTTATCAACATCTTCTCGGCTATAGCCATCTAAGGTTGCAATGAGGTCAGCACCGACACCTTGTGGAACAAAAGATGATTTAAGGTTGGTTTCCGGATCTAACGCCCACGGTCCGCCATCAGAACCCATTGGGATACGTGACATTGATTCAACGCCACCAGCAACCACTAAATCTTCCCAACCAGAACGAACTTTCATGGCTGCCATGTTGACCGCTTCTAAACCTGAAGCACAAAAGCGGTTAATTTGCACACCTGCAACATCATCATTCCAGCCCGCTGCAATCGCTGCTGTTTTGGCAATATCACCGCCCTGATCACCAATTGGTGTCACGCAGCCCAGAACAATATCATCTACTTTAGATGTATCGAGTTGATGGCGTTGCTGTAATTCGTTTAATAGAGTGGTGAGTAATGTGATTGGTTTTACTTCGTAAAGAGAGCCGTCTTTTTTTCCTTTTCCGCGTGGTGTGCGAATGGCGTCAATAATATAAGCCTCGCTCATAACAGTTCCTTTTTTTATTACTTAAACTTTGTCGTGTTTTTGAGTGTACTGTTTTTAAGAGGGAGTGCAATGACGATAAGCGCACCAGTCAGGTGATGATTTTTGCCAATGGCGATACAAAAAAGCCCAAGTTGAACTTGGGCTAAATGTGAAACTAAAGAGATTTAAGAATTAATGGTAACCATGGAGCTGGCGATATAGACCGGGAGTAACACCAGTCCACTTTTTAAATGCACGGTGGAATGTACTGGTTTCACTAAAACCAACTTGCTGAGCAACATCTTCAAGTGTTAACTCAGGATTGAGTAATAAATGAATCGCAGCATCTCGGCGTAAAGCGTCTTTCACGCCCTGATAGCTTTTACCTTCGGCAGCTAGGCGGCGGCGTAAAGTTTGCGGAGATAAATACAACATTGATGCAACGTCATTGAGCGTTGGCATTTCTTCACCAATTTGGCTTTTGAGTACTTCACGAATACGTGAAGTCAATGAATTGGTATTTTTGAATTTTACTAAAAGCTGAGCAGGGGCTGCTTTTAAGAATTCTTCTAATGTTTTTTCATCTTGGCGAATTGGCAAATCAAGATAATCAGCCGCAAAGGTTATTTCGGTACGCGGTGCGTCAAATTGCATAACCGGCGCAAAGAATAAAGCGTCATATTCATCTGCATGTGCAGGACGTGGATAGCTAAAATGAACACGTTCTAATGGTAAGCGACGTTCAATCAGCCATGATGCCAATCCATGCCAGATCATGAGCATACTTTCAGTAATGAAATGATCCGGATCTAATGTTTTTGGAATGAGAGGTACTAAACGTGCTTCGTGTTTGTCACGCTCCAGCGTTACTGACCATTCATCACCAAATAATTTGTAAAATTGAGATGAAAGTTCAAGGGCTTGGCCCAAGGTTTTTGCATGAATAATCAACTGACACATAATGGCAAAAGTGCCCAAACGACGCGGTTGTACATCGAAACCGACGTGTTCGTCTTGTGTGACCATCCATAACATTTTTATAAAACGGGTATATTGTTCTGGTGAGATTCGAGCTTTAGGTTGACGTAATAGTTCCGCTTCGATACCCACATGTGAAAGTAACGTCTCGACATCCATGCCAAGGCGCTTTACGCCTGTCAAAGCCGCATTCACGAAGTGGATGCTAATCGTATCGCGACTCATATTGAATCCTTCAGTCTCTTTGATGTTCACTTTAAATTGACCTAAATGACCGTCTAAAAAAATAAATTGGCGATTTACAACAGTGTAAAAGCACTTTTTACATGTTAAATTGCCGAAATGATCAAGGTAAATGGCTGAACATGACATTGTTTTAGAATATTTGCTTAACTAATATAAAAGAAAATTCGAATAATAGTGGTTAAAAAAACGATGACGACTGCATTAAATGGACTTAAAGTTCTCGATTTCTCGACGCTCTTACCTGGACCTTTCGCCACAATGTATTTAGCCGATATGGGGGCAGAAGTCATCCATATTGAATCTCCATCACGTCCAGACCTCATTCGGATTATGCCGCCCTATGCAAATGGGCAGGCGACTGCACATAGTTATCTAAATCGAAATAAGCAGTCGATTGTTCTCGACTTAAAAAATGCTGCAAGTATTGATCTGATTAAAGCCAAGATTTCTGAGTTTGATGTTGTGATTGAGCAGTTTCGGCCAGATGTCATGCGCCGTTTAGGGCTGGACTATGCCACCCTTGCAGAAATTAACCCGCGTTTAATTTATTGTTCAATTACAGGTTATGGCCAAACTGGAAGTTATAAAGACCGGGCTGGGCACGACATTAATTATTTAGCTTTAGCTGGTATTGCTGGGTATAGCGGCCGACAAGATAGCGGTCCGCCACCGCTTGGTATTCAGGTTGCCGATATTGCTGGTGGTTCATTACATGCAGTCATTGCGATCTTGGCTGCTGTAGTTGAACGCAGCCGTAGCGGTATAGGTCAATATATTGATATTTCCATGACGGACTGTGTTGCGAGTCTAAATAGCATGGCAGCTTCTGCCACACTTGCTGCACAAGTTGAACAGGCTCCCGAGCAGGGGATGCTCAATGGGGGGATTTTCTATGACTATTATATGACGCAAGATGGCCGTTATCTTTCTATCGGTAGCCTTGAACCACAATTTATGGCAGGTTTGTCTGCGGCATTAGACTTACCTGTGTTATTACAAAAAGGCGCGTCATTAGATGAGCAAGATCGACAAGAAGTTAAGCAAGCCATTCAAGAAAAAATTAAAGCCAAAACATTCAAAGAATGGCATGAAATTTTTGCAAATCTCGATGTTTGTGTAGAACCCGTATTGAGTTTAAGTGAGGCTTTAAATTCACCGTTAGCACAACAACGTGGATGGATTGTGAATGTTCCTTTGCAAAATAATACGCCAGATACAGAACCACAAATTGCATGCCCAATTAAGTTTTCACGTTCGCAAATGAGATATTCCTTTGTAGGTCAAAAACTTGGCGAAGGGCAGTGGTGAGGTTAAGGGGGCTATTTCTTATACAGTATGTATTGAAATTATTATCTGAATAATCAATTGATTAACATTTTGAATAATTTCTTTACATAAAATTAGCGTAACCTTTATAAACAAAGACATAAAAGGTTCGTAAACATGAAAACGCATAAATCTTTGATGGTTTCCTGTTTATCCGTTTTATCAATTACTCTTTTTGTTCAGCATGCACAAGCTGCTGCTGCATTTGACCCAAATGGTTCTTGGATGTTGGGTGATTGGAACGGGCAACGTACAGCGTTGCAAGCACAAGGTTATGATTTTTCTTTTGGATATACCGGTGAATATGCCGGTATTTTAGATTCCAAACAAACATCTACACACGGTAGTGCTTATACAGGGCAACTTGCTTTAGGTTCTCATTTGGACCTAGGTAAAATTTTAGGGTGGCAAGATACAGAAGCTCAAATCACATTAACTTATCGTGATGGGCAATCGCTTTCTGAACATTCTCCAGCATTGGCTGGGCACCAAAGTTCTGTTCAAGAAGTGTGGGGCCGTGAACAAACTTGGCGTTTAACAGATTTATGGATCAAGAAAAAATTCCTTGATCAGAAGTTAGATGTTAAAGTGGGCCGTTTTGGTGAGGGTGAAGACTTTAATAGTTTTGACTGTGATTTCCAGAACTTGGCACTTTGTGGTTCACAAGTGGGTAACTGGGTAGGCGATCAGTGGTATAACTGGCCAGTTAGCCAATGGGCAATGCGTGTCAAATATAACTTGCAACCTGATTTATATACACAAGTGGGTGTATATGAATATAACCCTGAAAACTTGGAACGTGGCAAAGGCTTCAACCTAAGTACAGATGGTTCTCACGGTGCAATTATTCCAGCAGAAGTAGTTTGGTCACCTAAATTAGGTGTGCAAAGCATGCCTGGTGAATACCGTTTAGGTTATTACTATAGTACTGCCGATGCCAAAGAAATTGCAGATTCAACTAAAACATCTCATAAGCAAGGTGTTTGGGTAACTGCAAAACAGAAATTATTCCAGCCAGCTGATCAAACTGACCGTGGTTTAACAGGGTTTGTGAACCTAACTTTCCACGACTCAGATACCAACAAAGTTGATAACATGCAAAATATAGGCTTAGTCTATAAAGGTTTGCTCAATCAACGTCCTCAAGATGAGTTGGCACTTGGTGTTGCTCGTATCCATATCAATGATGATTGGAACGATGTTCAAGCCAAAGAATACGACACCGAATATAATACCGAGCTTTACTATGGTATTCATGCCACTAACTGGCTAACTATTCGTCCAAATGTGCAATATGTTCGTCATGTTGGTGCATTAAAAAATGGTGATAACACTTGGGTAGGCGGTATTAAGTTCTCAACTGCATTCTAAGTAATTATTCCGAAAACGGATTGTCGAGGGTTAAATCATTGATTGAAGTATCCTGACCTTCCGTTTTTTTCTTTATGCCTGAATTTTGTTTTAGACGTATTGGTGATGTCATTTTTCTATAAGTTTTTTGGCACATCTTTCCGATAAAAATGATGATTGATAAGAGGTGGTTTATGAATCAACCTTCTTCAAGATCAGGTTTAACGACTTTTACCGTAATTATTATTGGGTTATTGGCGTTATTCCTGCTAATTGGAGGTATTTGGCTCGCTACACTAGGCGGTTCAATTTACTATATTGTAGCTGGAGTCTTACTTCTCATTGTTGCATGGCAACTCTACAAGCGCGCTTCTGCTGCTTTGTGGGTTTATGCCGCATTAATGCTAGGTACTATTATCTGGAGTGTCTGGGAAGTTGGAACAGACTTTTGGGCGCTTGCACCACGTTTAGATATTTTAGGTATTCTTGGTTTATGGTTATTGGTTCCGGCTGTAACTCGTGGAATCAACAACCTTGGATCAAGTAAAGTTGCCTTATCTTCAACTTTAGCAATTGCAATCGTGTTGATGGTTTATTCTATCTTCAATGATCCGCAAGAAATTAATGGTGAAATCAAGACACCTCAACCAGAAACTGCTCAAGCCGTTCCGGGTGTTGCAGAGAGCGACTGGCCTGCTTATGGTCGTACTCAAGCTGGTGAACGTTATTCTCCATTGAAACAGATTAATGACCAGAACGTAAAAGATCTGAAAGTTGCCTGGACATTCCGTACTGGTGATTTCAAAACAGATAATGACTCTGGCGAAACAACCAATCAGGTTACACCAATTAAAATTGGTAATAACATGTTTATCTGTACGGCTCACCAGCAGTTAATTGCGATTGACCCAGCTACAGGTAAAGAAAAATGGCGTTTTGATCCGAAGCTTAAAACGGATAAATCGTTCCAGCATTTAACTTGTCGTGGTGTAATGTATTACGATGCAAACAACACAACTGAATTTGCGACAAGCTTACAAACTAAAAAGTCGACTTCAACTCAATGTCCACGTAAAGTCTTTGTTCCAGTCAATGACGGACGTTTAGTTGCTGTAAATGCTGACACAGGTAAAGCATGTACTGACTTTGGTCAAAATGGTGAAGTGAATTTACAAGAATTCATGCCATATGCTTATCCAGGTGGTTATAACCCAACATCTCCAGGTGTTGTTACTGGTTCAACAGTGGTTATTGCCGGTTCGGTTACCGACAACTATTCAAATAAAGAGCCATCAGGTGTTATCCGTGGATATGACGTAAACACTGGTAAGCTTCTTTGGGTATTTGATACTGGTGCAGCAGATCCAAATGCAATGCCAGGTGAAGGTACAACCTTTGTTCATAACTCACCAAATGCTTGGGCACCTTTAGCATACGATGCCAAACTTGATATCGTTTATGTTCCAACAGGTGTAGGTACTCCAGATATCTGGGGTGGTGACCGTACCGAGTTGAAAGAACGTTATGCAAACTCAATGTTAGCGATTAATGCTTCTACTGGTAAATTAGTGTGGAACTTCCAGACAACCCATCACGATTTATGGGATATGGACGTACCATCTCAACCATCTTTAGCGGATATCAAAAACAAAGCTGGCCAAACTGTTCCTGCAATCTATGTATTGACGAAGACAGGTAATGCCTTTGTGCTTGATCGCCGTAATGGTCAACCGATTGTTCCTGTAACTGAGAAACCAGTTCCACAAACAGTTAAACGTGGACCACAAACTAAAGGTGAGTTCTATTCAAAAACTCAGCCATTCTCTGACTTGAACTTGGCGCCACAAGATAAATTGACTGATAAAGACATGTGGGGTGCCACTATGCTTGATCAGCTCATGTGTCGTGTATCTTTCAAACGTCTAAATTACGATGGTATTTATACTCCACCATCTGAAAACGGTACTTTAGTTTTCCCTGGTAACTTGGGTGTATTTGAATGGGGCGGTATGTCAGTTAACCCTGATCGTCAGGTTGCTGTAATGAACCCGATTGGTCTGCCATTCGTCAGTCGTTTAATTCCTGCTGATCCAAACCGTGCACAAACTGCAAAAGGTGCAGGAACTGAGCAGGGCGTACAACCAATGTACGGCGTACCGTATGGTGTTGAAATTAGCGCATTCTTATCTCCGCTTGGTTTACCTTGTAAACAACCGGCTTGGGGCTATGTAGCTGGCGTTGATTTGAAAACTCATGAAGTGGTATGGAAAAAACGTATTGGTACAATTCGTGACAGCTTGCCGAACTTGTTCCAGTTACCAGCTGTGAAAATTGGTGTGCCTGGTTTAGGTGGTTCAATTTCTACTGCCGGTAATGTCATGTTTGTTGGTGCAACTCAAGATAACTACTTACGTGCGTTTAACGTTACTAACGGTAAGAAACTTTGGGAAGCGCGTTTACCAGCAGGTGGACAAGCAACACCAATGACTTATGAAATCAATGGTAAGCAATATGTTGTAATCATGGCTGGTGGTCATGGTTCATTTGGTACGAAAATGGGCGACTATTTAGTGGCTTATGCCTTACCAGATAACAAATAAAAAGCTTTTATAGAAAGGGCCTGGATTTATCCGGGCTTTTTTTATGTCGATTTATATTAAAGCTTATCAATAAAACCGTTATTAAATATGCAAAAAAAGCATTTTATTGATGAATAAAAGCTCGCTATGCTATCCGCCTTAATAATGAATCTACTAGCCATACGCCATGTATTTATATACCGATTTCGACCAGCAACTGGTTAATGAACGAGTTGCTCAGTTCCGTGATCAAACAGAACGCTATTTAGCTGGCAAACTTTCTGAAGACGAATATCGTCCATTACGTTTGCAAAATGGTTTATATGTGCAACGTTATGCGCCTATGCTGCGTATTGCTGTGCCGTATGGCTTAATGAATTCTAAACAATTACGTAAAGTTGCTGAAGTTTCAACTGCTTATGACCGTGGCTATGCACATGTATCTACACGTCAAAACATTCAGTTAAACTGGCCTGCACTTGAAGATGTGCCAGACATTTTGGCTGAACTTGCAACTGTACAAATGCATGCCATTCAAACCAGTGGTAACTGTATTCGTAACACGACAACTGACCAATATGCAGGTGTGGTTGCTGGTGAAATTGCAGACCCACGTCCAACATGTGAGTTGATTCGTCAGTGGAGTACATTCCACCCAGAATTTGCATTCTTGCCACGTAAGTTCAAAATTGCTGTTTCTGCACTTGAAGAAAAAGATCGTGCGGCAACTGCATTCCACGATATTGGTGTTTATATCGTGCGTAATGAAGCAGGCGAGATCGGCTATAAAATTATGGCTGGTGGTGGTTTAGGCCGTACCCCTATCATCGGTAGTGTGATTCGTGAGTTTTTACCACGTGAAGATTTAATTGCTTACTTAGAAGCGGTTTTACGTGTTTATAACTTGCATGGCCGTCGTGATAACAAATATAAAGCGCGTATCAAAATTCTAGTTAAGGCATTAACTCCTGAAGTGTTTGCACAAAAAGTTGAAGCTGAATTTGAACATACACGTCAAGCATTAAAGATTCAGCCAGAAATCTTGAAAAAACTGGATGAAGAGTTCACTCCATTTGCTTACCAAGATTTAGCAGATGAAGACTTCACAGCTTTATTTGCTGAGCATCCAAAATTCAAACAGTGGTTCAACATCAATACGCATGCACATAAAGTAAAGGGCTATCGTATTGTTACGATTTCTTTAAAACGTGCAGGCATCGCACCGGGTGATATGACCACCGAAGAAATGAATTTTATTGCAGATCTTGCTGATAAATATACGTTTGGTGAACTTCGCACGACTCACGAACAAAACATTGCTTTGGCGGATGTACCTCAAAAAGATTTGTTCGATGTATGGCAAGCGCTTGAACAACAAAATATGGCGCGTGCACATATCGGCTTTATTACCGATATCATTAGTTGCCCAGGCGGTGATTTCTGTTCACTTGCAAATGCGAAATCAATTCCAATTGCTGAAGCGATTACACGTCGTTTTGATGACTTAGACAAAGTTTATGATCTTGGTCATTTGGATCTAAATATTTCTGGTTGTATGAATGCTTGTGGTCACCACCACGTAGGTAACATCGGTATTTTAGGTGTAGATAAGAAAGGTGCTGAATTCTACCAAATTACATTAGGTGGTAATTCAGACCATGATGCATCGATCGGTGACATCTTAGGACCATCTTTTGCAGCAGATGCTGTGCCTGATGTTATTGAAGAAGTATTGAATACTTATCTTGATCTACGTACTGAAGGTGAGCGTTTTGTTGATACATATCGCCGTGTAGGAATTCAACCATTTAAGGAGCGTGCATATGCTTAATACAGCTCTACCAGTGCTTTATAAAGATGGCACGATTACAGATAATACTTATCAAATCATTGCTGAAGATGGTGTTATTCCCCAAGGTGATGTTGTTGTAACAACAGCTCAACTCGATCAATTAGCTAACGTTCAAGGCAAAAAAGCTTTGTATGTGACTGTAAATGATTCACCTGAAGAGCACACATTTCCATTAAATGAACTTGATGCAATCTTCATTGAGTTTGCGGGTTTTGGTGATGGTCGTGGTTATTCATTCGCTGCACTACTACGTCGTCAAGGTTTCCAAGGTGAGTTGCGTGCAACTGGTGATGTGTTTAAGGATGTCTTAAACTATTTAAAACGTTCAGGTTTTGATAGTTTTGTGATTAAAGAAGGTAAAGATGTGCAAGAAGCGGCAGCTGGTTTGCAAGACTTTACCAACCCGTACCAAGCTTCAACAGCCGTACCTCAAGCAAGTTATCAAACTGGCGCTTAAATAGTTTTTAAATATAAAGGCTGAACTCAGGTTCAGCTTTTTTTTATGAATAATTTTTAAATGACTCAACTGAAGAACAACAATGTTAGGTTTAATTTCAAAAATAAATCCTGGTGCTTGGTGGCTACTTTTTGCTATTGCGACAGATGTACTCTCAACATTTTATTCTGCTAAGGGGAATGGCTTAGTCAATAAAACAGCTCAGGGTATTGCTCTGGTCTTGTATATTATTTCTTTTGCATGCGCTGCTATTGCTTTGAAATATATGCAAGCTGGAATCTTATATGTGCTTTGGTCTGGGATAGGTGTATTAGCAACAGCTTTTTTGGCAAAGATTTTTCTTGGTCAGAATATCGATGTGGCAGGATGGGTGGGAATTGGTTTTATTACTGTAGGCTTAATGATTATTGCGCAATATTCCAATATCGATGTTTAAAGCCCTTATAGAAATATTAAGTATCTCTATAAGGGCTAAATATTGAACATATTAGGTATCGAGCTGGCAGTTAACCATCCACTTTATACCGAACTGATCGGTAAAAGCACCGTACAATGCGCCCCAGAACGTTTTTTCTAAAGGCATTTCAATTTGACCATTAACAGATAAAGCATCAAAAAGTTGTTTTGCTTTTTCTTGCTCATCTTTTTCAAGGTTGATCGAGATATAGTGATTATTTCCTTGGGTAAAAACGCTGTTAGGGGCACAAAACTGATCATTTGTATCTGAGGCCATAAGCACAGTGTACTCATTAATTGGTAAAGAAACATGTAGAACCAGATTTTTGTCGGCTTCCGATAAGGTCACACCTTCAGGCGCTGGCATATCACCATAACGGCTTAACATACCGAATTCACCACCAAATACTGATTTATAAAAGTTAAAGGCTTGTTCTGCTTGACCTTGGAAATTGAGATAGTGATTGAGTTGCATTGTTATTGTCCATTGTTGTTTTCGTTTAAAGGAATAAGTTAAAACTTAAAAGTGATTTTGTGGGTCATTTTTTGTAGTTTTTTCATAAAAAATCCCACCGAAGTGGGATTTTAAAATAATGAATTTGGATTAAATGAGTTCAATTGCAACCGCTGTTGCTTCACCACCACCAATACAGAGTGCAGCAATACCTTTTTTACCGCCAGTACGTTTCAGTGCATGAATAAGTGTAAGAATAATACGAGAGCCCGTAGAACCTACAGGGTGACCTAGTGCACAAGCACCGCCATTGATATTCACTTTCTCTGCATCAAGTTTGAAATCATCAATTGGACACATTGTAACCATAGCAAAAGCTTCGTTAATTTCCCAAAGATCGACGTCTTGAGCATTCCATCCCGCTTTTTTAAGAACTTTTTCAATAGCACCAACTGGAGCGATCGTAAATTCTGAAGGATGCTGAGAGTTTGATGCTGTCGCGATAATTTTCGCAAGTGGTTGTAAACCGCGCTGTGCTGCAACTTCACTTGAAGTTAATACTAATGCAGACGCACCATCCGAAATAGAACTTGCATTTGCGGCGGTAATCGTACCGTCTTTTGCAAAAGCTGGTTTGAGTGAAGGAATCTTGTCAATCTTGGCATTTAAAGGTTGTTCATCCTGATCAACAACGACATCACCTTTACGACTAGGTACGGTAACTGGAACGATTTCGTCTTTGAAATAACCTTCAGTAATTGCTGTTTGAGCACGTTTCAAAGAGCGAATCGCAAAGTCATCCATTTGCTCACGTGTATAGCCACGAGTATTTGCCATATCTTGAGCAAAAGAACCCATTAAACGCCCAGTTTCAGCATCTTCAAGCCCGTCAAAGAACATATGATCTTTAATTTCACCATGGCCCATGCGGTAGCCAGCTCGTGCTTTTGGTAAAACATAAGGTGCATTTGTCATAGACTCCATGCCGCCGGCAACAACAACTTCAGCACTACCTGCTTTAATCATATCAGCGGCTTGCATAACAGCTTTCATGCCAGAACCACAAAGCTTGTTAATCGTTACTGCACCTGTAGAGTCTGGTAAGCCAGCTTTACGCATCGCTTGACGTGCTGGGCCTTGCTTTAGGCCAGCAGGCAGTACACAACCCATAATAACTTCTTCGACATCAGTAGGCTGTAAACCTGCTCGTGCGATTGCTTCTTTAATCGTTACCGCACCTAATTCAGGCGCTGTAAGTCCTGATAGTGATCCTTGAAAACCACCCATGGCAGTACGAGCACCATTTACAATTACGATGTCAGTCATTGTTGTAATCTCCGATTGTTCTTAATCTCAAAATAAGAAATGTTTAAAACCTAGGCAGTATATTGCAAAAATCAAAGAGAGATATCTTCTGCATTAGACTGTAGAGTTCTAACAATTTTTAAGGTCTTCTAAACGGGTGTGTCCCATTTTGCTGAGAATTAATTTAAAGTTTTTAAGCTGGTTATAAGAACAGTAAGTAAAAGTGCCGTTAGATTCGCGTGGGAGTCCTGTGTCGCCCTGAAATACAATACTATTTAGTTTTTTTCCAAACTTTTGAAATTTTAAAGAACCGTAGCGATGAGCAAATTCAACATTGGTTAATACTTCTTCATTATTTTCTCTTTGTAGATTCTGATTCGTGTCTACAAAGCTTATAAGACTTGTATCCCAGTTACTATTACATGTAGACAAATCAACACTTGGGCAAAGTACGACACTCTTATGTCGTAGAATTGCGTCGTATTTGGCTTTTTGTATATGAATTGTGAGTAGTCGAGACGAATTTTTTAATTCTACAGAAGCCATAAATTGATGATATAAAGGAAGCGCTATAGTGGCCATAATCATAAGAATTGCGAGCGTTATAGCGAGTTCCAACAACGTGAAACCGGGAGATTTAAACATTAAAATTCCTTAATATATAAATAGGTGTTTTGATTTTATGCTTTCTATCAATGATTTATAATGATTTTTATAGTGAGGAAACACAAAATTAAATAAAGGTTATCAGGATGCTAGAATACTGGTAAAATCACCGTAAGCGAAAGAAAGAAGTTGTTCATATTTGCTAGTTGAGTGAAAAATTACCGAATTACAACGGAAATTGTAAGTAATTTTGTCAATAATTTACTTGATTAAAATTATCAAGCACTTGGAAAGTCTATCAAGTGTTTGTATGATTCAAATGTGAATAGCTTAAAAATAATACTGGGGTGAAAATATCTCAGGGGCCAATAAATTTAGGCTGAGCTTGAACAACAATTGTTATCTCTGGAGGATATCCATGAAATTGAGTCGTATTGCACTTGCTATGCTTGTCGCTGCTCCATTAGCTGCTGCTAATGCTGGCGTAACTGTTACTCCATTATTGCTTGGTTACACTTTCCAAGACAGCCAACACAACAATGGTGGTGACAAAGGCGAGTTAACTAACGGACCTGAATTACAAGACGATTTATTCGTTGGTGCAGCTCTTGGTATTGAGTTAACACCATGGTTAGGTTTCGAAGCTGAATATAACCAAGTTAAAGGTGATGTAGATCCTAACTACGGTGAATACAAACAAAAACAAATCAATGGTAATTTCTATGTTACTTCTGATTTAATCACAAAAAACTATGACAGCAAAATTAAGCCATATGTATTGTTAGGTGCTGGTCACTACAAATATGAGTTTGATGATGCTCGTTTAGCATATCATGATGGCGAAGAAGGTACTTTAGGTAACGCAGGTGTAGGTGCTTTCTACCGCTTGAATGATGCTTTATCTCTTCGTACAGAAGCTCGTGGTACTTATAACTTTGACGAAAAATTCTGGAACTATACAGCTCTTGCTGGTTTGAACGTAGTTCTTGGTGGTCACTTGAAGCCTGCTGCTCCTGTAGTGGAAGTTGCTCCAGTTGAACCAACTCCAGTTGCTCCACAACCACAAGAGTTAACTGAAGATCTTAACATGGAACTTCGCGTGTTCTTTGATACTAACAAATCAAATATCAAAGACCAATACAAACCAGAAATCGCTAAAGTTGCTGAGAAGTTAACTGAATACCCTAACGCTACTGCACGTATCGAAGGTCACACAGATAACACTGGTCCACGTAAATTGAACGAACGTTTATCTTTAGCTCGTGCTAACTCTGTTAAATCAGCTCTTGTAAACGAATACAACGTTGATGCATCTCGTTTGTCTACTCAAGGCTTCGCTTGGGATCAACCGATTGCTGACAACAAAACTAAAGAAGGTCGTGCTATGAACCGTCGTGTATTCGCGACAATCACTGGTAGCCGTACTGTAGTTGTTCAACCTGGTCAACAAGCTCAATAATTTGAGTTTTTGAACAGTAAAAAAGCGACTCGTTAGAGTCGCTTTTTTTATTGCGATTTTTAAAATATTTAGTCATTTCTATGTCTCCTTAATAATAATTACTTTCGATCTTGGTTTAAATTATTTACCAAACACCTTTCTTCAATTGCTGTTTAGCGTCTTGTCTATCTCTACGATGTTGAGCACGAGGTTTCTCTGTTTCATGTATTCCACCTTTGTGAAGTAAAGGGGAAAGAGCCACTTGATTACGGACTTTGATTTTTGACATTTCTTTAATTTTCATGTTTTAACCTTTAATACATAAAACTTGTTTAAGTGTGTGAACGACTTCAATGAGGTCTGACTGATTCGCCATGACTTCATCAATGTCTTTATAGGCGCTTGGAATTTCATCGACAACGCCACTGTCTTTACGGCATTCAATACCTTGGGTTTGTTCAATAAGATCTTGCTGATTAAAAAGAACTTTTGCTTTACTTCTGCTCATCTTGCGACCAGCGCCATGAGAACAAGAACAAAATGATTCAGGATTTGCTTTGCCTTTAACGATATAAGATCGTGCTCCCATTGAACCTGGAATAATACCTAACTCATCTAAGCCTGCTCTAATTGCACCTTTTCGGGTAATCAATAGATTTTCGCCAAAATGTGTTTCACGGCTTACATAATTATGATGACAATTAATCGCTTCTTTTGTCATTTGAAAAGAAGGGAGAGGAGGGCGGATCGCTTCTAAAATTAATCGCATCATCTCTTTGCGGTTTTCAAAAGCATATTCTTGTGCCCACTCTACAGCTTCTACATAATCATCAAAACTTTTTGAGCCTTCAGCAAAATAACTTAAGTCTTTATCAGGAACATGGCCAAAGCGATGCTGAGCTTCTTTTTTGGCTAACTCAATAAAGTAAGTACCAATAACATTACCAAGCCCTCTGCTACCTGAATGTAGCATTACCCATACGTCTTGATTCTCATCAATACATAACTCTATAAAGTGATTACCACCACCCAAAGTCCCAAGTTGCTTTTGCCATGTTGCATCAAATTGTCGAAGCATTCGGACAAGACCAGGATGCTTTTTGATAATTGGTTCTAAGCATTTTTCAAGTGGAATAATGCTAGAAGCTTTCGCTTTGACTTGTTTATGCAAAGCAAAGCCAACAGGGACTTTACGTTCAATTGCATCACGCAAACGACTTAAGTTATCAGGTAATTGTGAAGCCTTTAAACTCAAGCGAATTGCATTCATCCCACATCCAATGTCAACTCCTACAGCAGCAGGAATAATGGCGTGTTTGGTTGGAATAACACTACCTACAGTAGCGCCTTTACCCACATGCACATCAGGCATAACTGCAATGTGAGAATAGATGAATTGCAGCTGAGCCATTTTTTTGAGTTGTTCTATACTTTCACTATCTATATCTTGAGTGAAAATTTTAACAGGGACACCATAGAGTGCCTCCTTGTTTAATATTTTTTGTATGCCCATAATTTTTCTCTTATTTTTCCGTCCGAATAGGCATAAAAAAACCTAGCGAATGCTAGGTTCTAAGTTTAAGCATTCGGACAAGTGGTGTGAATTTGTACACTTGTCCGTGAGCTGACATCGTGCCAAATTATTTAATCTGTTTTACCTTGTACTAATGGCATGATGTCCTCCTTATTTAAAAGTGCCGTTGAAAATCTGAACGGCATTTTACGCTTTTTAAATCAAAGATCAAGCTTTTGATCTTTGATTTACTTTAATGACCAGTTTTAATCTTGCTCAGGTTTGACGTTCATTTGATCGTAAGAGATCAATTTGGTTTTATTTTTCCACTTATAACCTAACCAAATGATCAAGAACAGTGGCAAGCTAATATAAGTTGAAAGTAAGCCTAACCAATCAATTTTTCCACCTAAAATGGCTTGGTAGTTCTGTCCTAAGATAATGATTGAACAGAGAATAAATGCAAACCAAGGTGCAAATGGGAAAAACTTGGCACGATATGCTAAATCTTCTAATTTATAGCCTTGAGCAATGTATCCTTTACGGAAACGATAGTGTGAAATCGCGATTCCTAACCAAACAATAAAACCACACATACCCGACATATTGAGTAGCCAGTTAAATACTTGTTTTTCACCAATAAATGTCGTTAAGAAACAGAATGCAGCAATAAACGTCGTTGCATATAGCGCGTTCATTGGAACGCCACGACCATCGAGTTTTGCAAACCACTTTGGTGCACGGCCTTCTTGAGCCATTTTAAACAACATACGAGTTGAGGAATACATGCCTGAATTACCTGCTGATAAAATAGCAGTAAGAATGACAGCATTCATTAAACTCGCAGCAAAAGCAAAACCTACTCTTTCATAAAGCAATGTAAATGGAGATAGTGCGATATCTTCAGTGGCAGCTGCTTGCAGTAAATTCGGGTCATCATAGGCAATCAGAGTGCCGATAATGAAAATACAGAGGATATAGAATAATAAGATTCGCCAGAAAATCTGTTTGATTGCAAGTGGAATTGTCTTCTTTGGATCTTTTGATTCGCCTGCAGCAACCCCAACCATTTCGGTTCCTTGGAAAGAGAATCCGGCAATCATTGCTACACCAATCATGGCTTGTAAACCGCCTACAAAAGGTGCCTCTTTATAGGTCCAGTTACCAAAGGTTGCAACACCTGGAGTTAGCATAATCTTGATGATCATGGCTAAGCCAATAATAATAAATGCAACAATCGCAATTACTTTAACCATCGAAAACCAGAATTCGCTTTCCCCAAATCCCTTTACTGTCATGGCATTGATCAGAAAGATAACGATAAGGAACAGGGCACTCCAATAGAACCCTGGAATATCAGGGAACCAGAACTTCATAATAAATTGAACCGCAACAAGTTCGAATGCAACCGTAATTGCCCAGTTATACCAATAGTTCCAGCCTAGAGCGAAACCAAAGCCTTCTTCGACATAACGACTGCCATAAGTAAAAAAGGCACCGGATGTTGGTGTGTGAGTTGCAAGCTCACCTAAGCTGGTCATTAAGAAGTAAATCATAATGCCAATGAGTGAATAGGCGAGTAGCGCTCCACCAGGGCCAGCGTTTGCAATGGTTGATCCAGAAGCAAGGAAGAGGCCTGTACCAATGGAACCACCAATGGCGATCATATTCAGATGACGAGCCCCAAGCTTACGCTGGAGTTTTTCAGGAGCATGTGTTTCGCTCATGGAGATTCCTTACATAGTTTGTTATGCACAGGCATATAACACCTTAAAGCCTTGATGATCAGTTTTAATCTGGCACTGACCAAAGTGCTTCTCAATTAAGATCGGATAGTTTAAAAAACGGTTTGCTACAATCCATAGCTCACCTGATGCCTTTAAATGTTTTTTAGCGTTCTGGCAGAGTCCTTCACTTGCATCATAGTTGGTATGAATACCCTGATGAAAAGGGGGATTACTGACAATGGCATCGAGTTCTGTTGGAGCGTCTGCAATTCCTGTAACAGGCTGCAATCTCAACTGGTCTGAACCTATTCCATTTCGACTAAAAGTCATTTCCGTTGACCGTAAAGCGAAAGCATCAATATCTAGGGCATGAATAATATTACTTGAATTTATTTTTGCCAAATAGCAACTGATAATTCCAGCACCACACCCGAAGTCGGCAATTCTACCTGATTTCACCTGATTAAGATAAGGGAGTAAAACAGCAGTTCCGACATCTAGATGATTTTGACTAAATACACCGGGAAGGGCACAAATCGTAAGCTCTTGTTCATTAACATGAACAGTGTAAGTTTTAAGCCAACTTTCGAGAGGTTTAAGCTGTTCTGTTTTTTCAATCTTTAAGTGCCATAGCTGACAGTGACGTGCACTATCAAGTTTAAGTACTTTGCCGAAGCTTTGTAATTGTTTGGCAGCGCGTTCAACACCACCTTTTTTTTCACCTACTAAAAAAACAGATTGAGCAGTTTTAAGATTGCTCATTACGACATGCAATATGTAATTTAACAGTTCTTTAGATTTGGGAACAAAAATGACAGCTTGATCGAATTCTTGTAATGGAAACTCAACTGAGAAATGCGCATTTGTTCCACTATTTATAAAGCTCTGGTAGTCAGCATGGTTCCATGTCCAGACTGACGCATCAATATCAGCTGGTAGTTGACTAACTAAGGCATCATTCGGTGCATTAATGAACAAGATTCTACCTTTTAAATAGTCTTGCTGTCTTAATATCACTTCACTTCTAGGATCCATGTACATCTCTCATGAAGAAGAATGCCCAGTGGAAACTGGGCAGTAATCAAAATTAAAAAAATAGTTATTTATGTGTTTCAGGAAGTACAACATTTAAAATTAATGCTGCTATACCACCCGTCGCTACGCCAGAGCTAAAAATATTTTTAAATAATTCTGGTAGGTGTTCCAAAATTTGAGGAACTTGAGCAACACCCAAACCTAATGCAAGTGAAATTGCGATAATCAAAAGTGCTCTGCGATCAAGGTGAATCGATGAAAGAATGTTAATGCCTGATGCAGCAACCGCACCGAACATGACCATCACAGCACCACCTAAAACTGCTTGAGGAACTGCTTGTATTACACCAGCTACTGCTGGAAATAAGCCCAATAAAATAAGTAAAGCAGCAATCCAGATACCCACATAACGACTTGCAACCCCAGTGAGTTGGATTACACCATTATTTTGAGCAAAAACAGAACTTGGGAAAGTATTAAATAATCCAGCTAATAAAGAGTTTGCACCATTTACTAAAACACCGCCTTTAATGCGTTTCATCCATTCTGGACCATTAACGGGTTGGTTTGAAAGTTTACTGGTTGCAGTCACGTCACCAATCGCTTCTAAAGATGTAACTAAATAGATAAAAGCCATTGGAATGAATAAGCCCCAAGAAAAGCTTAAACCAAAGTGCATTGGCGTTGGAATCTGTACAAGAGGCACATCTTTAATACCTGAGAAATCTAGGTAACCCATAAATCCTGCAAGAATGTAACCAATTACTAAAGCAATTAAGATTGCTGAAGTTTTAATCCAAACCACCCGAATGCGGTTTAGCACAATAATAATAGCAAGTACGGTACATGACATAATAAGGTTGTCTGCACTTGCAAAAGTATGGTCTTGCATGGCTTGGTAGCCACCACCCATACTAATCAAGCCTTCCTTAATAAGCGTTAAGCCAATTAATAGAACAACAATACCAGTCACCAAGGGAGTAATTAATCTTTTTACCCATGGAAGAATTTGCGAAACACCCATTTCAATAAAGGAGCCAGCAATTACTACACCAAAAATTGCAGCCATAACTTGGTTTACAGGAGTTCCTGCGGCAACCATTGCACTACCAATACCAATAATTGGTCCAATAAAGTTAAAGCTTGTGCCTTGTACAATCAGAAGACCTGCACCAAACGGGCCGACTTTTTTACATTGAAGAAATGTAGCAATACCCGAAATCACCAAAGACATAGATAAAATCATGTTAGTTTCGGTGCGTGATACGCCTAAAGCTAAACAAATTAAAAGCCCTGGTGTAACAATTGGTACAATAATCGCAAGCAAATGCTGGAAAGCTGCTAAAAAAGCGATCAAAGGTTTTGGTCGATCATCTAAGCCATAAACAAGGTCAAGATGGTCTTGAGAGTGTTGATTGGACATGGGTGTAGGTACGCCGCAATTTCGCAAATTGGCGCTATTCTAATCGAGATACCTATCTTTACAAAACGAAATACAGGCTATTGGAAAATTTTTTTGTCAATGTCAATAAACTGTCACTACTCAAGAGTAGTGTTTTTCTGTATAATTTGCCCTCAAATTTCAGGCGTTTCGAATTTTCATGTCAGATATCAAAAATCTCCGTAATATCGCAATTATTGCGCACGTCGACCACGGGAAAACCACACTTGTCGATAAACTACTTCAGCAATCTGGTGCTCTCGGTGAACGAGCAGGCGAGATTGAGCGTGTCATGGACTCAAATGCGCTTGAAAGTGAACGTGGTATTACCATTCTTGCAAAGAACACTTCTATTACTTGGTTAGATAAACGTACTGATACAACTTACCGTATCAACATCGTGGATACCCCGGGACACGCCGACTTCGGTGGTGAAGTAGAACGTGTTATGTCGATGGTTGACTGCGTATTACTTTTAGTTGACTCTCAAGAAGGCCCAATGCCACAAACTCGCTTTGTGACACAAAAAGCCTTTGCTCGTGGTTTAAAACCAATTGTTATTATTAACAAAGTTGACAAACCAAGTGCACGTCCAGATTGGGTTATTGATCAAGTATTTGATTTATTTGATAACCTTGGTGCAACTGATGAGCAATTAGATTTCCCAATCGTTTATGCATCAGGTTTACGTGGTGTAGCGGGTCCTGCTCCAGAAGAACTTGCAGAAGACATGACTCCGTTGTTCGAAACGATTGTAGACATCGTTGAACCACCAGCAGTTGACGTTGATGGTCCATTCCAAATGCAGATTTCATCACTTGACTATAACAGCTTCGTAGGTGTTATCGGTGTTGGTCGTATTCAACGTGGTTCAGTAAAATTAAATACTCCTGTTACTGTAATTGACAAAGAAGGCAATACACGTAACGGTCGTATCTTAAAAATCATGGGTTACCATGGTTTAGAGCGTATTGATGTTGAGTCAGCATCTGCTGGTGATATCGTATGTATTACTGGTATCGACGCACTTAACATTTCTGACACGATTTGTGATCCGAAAAATGTTGAAGCATTACCAGCTTTATCTGTAGATGAACCTACAGTATCTATGACTTTCCAAGTAAACAACTCTCCGTTTGCTGGTAAAGAAGGTAAGTTCGTAACTTCACGTAATATCCGTGAACGTCTTGATCGCGAATTAATTCATAACGTAGCTTTACGTGTTGAAGACACTGACAGTCCAGACCGTTTCAAAGTATCTGGCCGTGGTGAACTTCATCTTTCAGTTTTAATTGAAAACATGCGTCGTGAAGGTTTCGAAATGGGCGTATCTCGTCCACAAGTAATCATCAAAGAAATTGATGGTGAAAGACAAGAGCCTTATGAAAACGTAACTTTTGACGTTGAAGAACAGCATCAAGGTGCTGTAATGGAACAAATGGGTCACCGTAAAGGCGAGATGACCAATATGGAAGTTGACGGTAAAGGCCGTATCCGTATTGAAGCAACTGTACCTTCACGTGGTTTGATCGGTTTCCGTTCTGAATTCTTGACCATGACTTCTGGTACAGGGATCATGACTTCAAGCTTCTCGCATTATGGTCCTGTTAAACAAGGTACTGTTGCGAAACGTCAAAACGGTGTATTGATCTCTATGGTTCAAGGTACTTGCTTGGGCTATGCATTGTTCAGTTTACAAGACCGTGGTCGTTTATTCGCTAAACCACAGTTAGAAGTTTACGAAGGTATGATCGTGGGTATTAACTCTCGTTCAGACGATATGGTTGTAAACCCGACTAAAGCGAAACAATTAACTAACGTTCGTGCATCTGGTACAGATGATGCTTTAACTTTAGTACCTGCAATTGAATATACGCTTGAACAAGCGCTTGAATTCATTGAAGACGACGAATTAGTTGAAGTAACACCTAAATCAATCCGTATCCGTAAGCGTTATTTAACTGAAAATGAACGTAAACGTAATCGTGATAAATAATTTTTCTTAATTGAAAAAGAAGAAACCGCTAAATTAATTTAGCGGTTTTTTTAATCGTTATATTTGAAATTAAAGTAAGTTTAAAATCATATTTTTCTTGTAAACGAATATGTTGTTAAAGTGTGAAATAGCTTTCTTTTTTTGATAAAAATATTAAATTATCAATATCATGGCGAGAACTATCTAATTCGATAAGATGCCAATGAAAAAGAAAAATATGACGTGTTTCTGCCCCCGACATCTGGAGATGTTTAGATGAGTATTATTCAAGAATTTAAAGAATTTGCCGTTAAAGGCAATATGATGGATTTAGCCATTGGTGTGATTATTGGTGGTGCTTTTGGCAAAATCGTGGACTCTTTAGTGAAAGATATTATCATGCCACTTATCACTGTAATTACTGGTGGTGGTGTTGATTTTTCACAAAAATTCATTGTATTAGGTGCAAACCCTAATAACTTGCAATCTTTAGATGCTTTGCAAAAAGCAGGTATTAATGTTTTAACTTATGGTAATTTCCTCACCATTTTAATTAACTTTATTATTCTGGCGTGGGTTGTGTTCTTAATGGTGAAATTATTAAATAAACTTCGCCGTAATAAAGAAGAGCCAGAGGCTCCAGCTGCAACTCCAGAAGACATTCAATTGTTGCGTGAAATTCGTGATGAGTTAAAAAAGCAAGCTTAATAAGATTTGAAATAAAAAACGGTGCCTTGAGTACCGTTTTTTATTACTTAGTATTTTATGTTGTACTAAAACTATTGGTAACATTGCCAGTAGAGAGAATTTCAACTCAGCATATTGTAAAAGGTATATAAATTAATGAATCAGCTTTTTGTGTATGGAACATTATGTCCAAATAAAGCAAATGCACATATTCTCGAACAGATTGGGGGAACGTGGACCAAAGCTTCGGTAAGAGGAATCATACATATTTTAGATTGGGGACCAGATCAAGGCTTAAAAGCAATTGTGTTAGATCCTCAGGCGGAGTGGGTAGAAGGCTATCTATTTAGCACAGAAAAACTTGCTGAAAACTGGCAGATGCTTGATGATTTTGAAGGCTTTCAATATGAACGAGTTATAGTAGATGTAATGCTTGAATCAGGGGAAACTGTTAAAGCTTGGACATATCAAATGAATGCTCATGCTAAAAATATTTAAATACAAAAGCTGACTTCACGAACTCAATTTTTCTCTTTTAGATCTAATTTAAAAAATAATATATAGAGGCTCTTGTTTGAGCCTTTTCAAATCACACATAGTCTTCGTTTTCTTTCTAATAATCATTAGTTCTTTTATCCAACCTTGCTTGGAATATAAGTGAGTGTGGAAAACTCACACTTAAAAAGGAATTTTAAATGAAGAAGTCTCCTTGGATTATTGGAACTACGTTTTATGCCATATCGCAAATTACTTTCGCTACTGAAATTGGAGGATATGTACGTACAGGTATAGGAGTTACAGAGAGCGGGGAATTACAAGAATGTTTTCAGCTCACTGGCGCACCTTCAAAATATCGTCTTGGAAATGAATGTGAACAATATGCGGAGCTATTTGCCAAACAGAATCTTCTAAAATTGAATGATAATTCTGAGATTAGTATCAATGGAATGCTTCAATTTTATAATCAGTATGGTCAAAGTTTAAGTTTTAGTGGTGACGATGGCTATACGCGGCTAAATCAAATCTATCTAGATTGGAAAAATATTTCTTATTTAAATGGAGCAAATCTTTGGTTAGGCAGAAGATTTTATAATCGAAATGATATTCATATGTCTGATTTATTTTATTGGAACCAAAGCGGAACAGGGTTCGGGATCGATAATTATAAAATTAATGACCTGTCATTAAGTTATGTTTTTTCTAGAAAAGATAATATATTTCAAAAGAAATATATTAATAGACATGACTTTACCCTAAAAGACATTCAACTAAACGATACAAATAAACTGAATACAGGCTTATCTATTATTGATGCAGATCATACAGGTTGGGCCTTAACATTGCAGAATATAACTTCCGATGTCTTAAATGGTAAGAATACAGTTGCTTTGCAATATGGCGAAGGGACAGGTATGGGGTTAAGTTATACTGGCAACCCTGAGTTGGACCGAGATAATTCTTCTTTAAGATTCATTGAAGTTTTAGATTGGGAATCTGAAAATAAAGTTTTCAATGGACAGGCTCAATTTATATATCAAAAAGATAAATTTAAGAATCAGAATGATAGTGAATGGTTTTCCATAGGCTCCAGAATGGCTTATGTTGTACAAGACCATTTTAAAATATCGACTGAAATTGGCTATGACCGGATAGATAACAATGATCAAAATCGAAGCCTAACAAAATTGACTATTGCACCAACTTGGTCACTAAAAGAGACAGGATATTACGACAGACCTGAACTTCGGTTGTATTACACCTATGCTTTTTGGAACAAGGATGAACAAAATTTGAGAGATCGTTTATATCCTGATAGTGATTTTTATAACACAGGACATGGGTCAAATTTTGGCATGCAACTAGAATATTGGTGGTAAATTTAAAAAATAAAAGAGGTCGGTAATGGCCTCTTTTATTGAGTAACTGGGCTATTGTTTATGAATTTAAATTAACTTGTGAGGGGGCTTATCTTAAGCTACCCATTCTGAATTTAACTTCTAAAAGATGATAGCCAAACTGACTTTTGATCGGACCTTGTAACACACGTTCAGCAGCTGTAAAAACAACTTTGTCGATGACGGGTACCAATTGCCCTTTTTTGATTTCACCAAGTTCACCACCACGTTTTGCCGAATTACAGGTAGAGTATTGCTTGGCAAGTTTGGCAAAGTCAGCGCCACTTTGAAGCTTCTTTTTTAGCTGCTCAGCTAAGTCTTTATCTTTAACTAAAATATGTCGGACAATTGCTGTTTGCATGTTGTCTTCCTCCAAAAAATTAAGGCTTTCTCAGCTTTTTAAGCGGTTGGCACTGTGGGCAAAATACGCTGGCACGCTGACCAAGTTTTAAGTTTTCTAATGTGGTTTCACAGTTAACACACATTTCTCCAGCACGACCATACGCGAGCAATGTTTGCTGAAAATAACCATTTTCTCCCATGGCATTGCTGTAGTCTCGTAATGTCGAGCCACCTAAATCAATTGCCGACTTTAAAATGCGCTTAATCTCGACAACAAGTTTCTCAATTTGTTGCATGCTTAAGTCACCAGCAGGCTGTGCTGGGTGAATACCAACATTAAACAAACTTTCAGTTGCATAAATATTGCCTACACCGACGACTACATGATTATCCATGAGTGCAATTTTTATGCCGACAGATTTATTTTTGAGTTTTGAAGCTAAATATTCTGCATGAAAGTCAGTACTTAAAGGTTCAGGTCCTAAAGTATCTATGAGTTTGCCTTGAGTCTCGGGATTAAGCCAAAGAATACAACCAAAACGGCGAGGGTCATGGTAACGTAATTGCTGATCTTCAAATTGAATAATCAGATGGTCATGCTTTCTCAGTTCGTCATTTGGCTCGGTTAGACGAAAGCTTCCTGACATGCCTAAATGCCAAAGCATTTGATCTTGTTCAAACTCTGCCAAAATATATTTTGAACGTCGATTTAACCCAATGAGACGTTGCCCAACAAGTTTCTGAACATCATCTGGTATAGGCCAGCGTAAGCTAGGATTGCGTACTTCAACACTTAGAACTTTTTGATTCAATAATGGAAATAAACTGGTTTTGGTGGTTTCGACTTCGGGTAACTCAGGCATGCCAACTCGCAGAATTAACAGATATACTGGATTAATCAAGTATAACGTGTGGTATGTAATATTTCAGAGATTACTATGTCAGATATTTTACCATTAAGCTGGTTTCAACGAGAAACCTCAGAAGTAGCTTATGATTTAATCGGCTGCGTATTGTGTAAGCAACAACCTGATGGCCAAGTGATCCGCTGTACAATTAGTGAAACTGAAGCTTATTTGGGCGTTCGTGATAAAGCTTGCCATAGTTACAATAACAAACGCACCGCTCGAACAGAGGTAATGTATTGCCCTGGTGGCACAATTTACGTCTATTTAATTTATGGCATGTATGAAATGCTCAATCTTATTACTCAGACAGAAGGTGTGCCTGAAGGGGTAATGATTCGTTCTGCATTTTTAAATGGTGCTTCAACCAAAAAAGAATATAAGCTTTTAGCTGGGCCCGGCAAATTGACACGCTATTTAGGGATTGATCGATCTTTAAAGGGACAAATCTTGGGAGAGGAGTCTGGACTGTGGGTTGAAGCAGCATCAACGCAACCAGAAGTTGTTTTAACACCACGGATTGGAATTGATTATGCCGAAGAAGCAAAACATTGGCCTGAACGATATTGCTGGAAAGATCATCCATCTTTGAGTCGATAATTTTAATCTGGAAATCAGTTTTTAGATATCGAGGAAGAGTGTTCCAGATTTACAACAATGCAGATCGAATTCAATATCCAGACAAGACACCGCTTTTTGTTATCATAACTACAATATAAATAAAGGAAATAAGCATGTCCTTATTACGCTTAGACCGACTTCATTACTGTATTTTGATGAGTATGGGCTGTATTTCTAGCCCACTTGTTTGGGCAGAAGATTTAACACAAGACGTAACTGTATTGCCAACATTACATGTGGAAGCAACTCGTACAGATACAACCTATTTACAGACACCAGCTTCGGTTTTCCGGATAGATGCACCTCAAGTCGATACTTCTTCACAAGTAAATTTAACCGAAGTTGTAAAGGGTATACCGAGTTTACAGCTTCGCAATCGTGAAAATTATGCACAAGATTTACAGTTATCTATGCGTGGTTTTGGTGCACGTTCTACTTTTGGTGTTCGAGGCATTCGCCTATATGTGGACGGTATTCCTGCAACAATGCCGGATGGACAAGGCCAAACGTCTAATATCGATTTAAGTAGTCTGGACCATGTCGAAGTTCTAACAGGACCTTTTTCTTCACTTTATGGAAACTCATCGGGTGGGACAATTTTAACTTCTACTAAAGAAGGGCAAGGCAAAGATTCAATTGAGCTGAGCTATTCGGGAGGCAGTCACGATAAAAGCCGAGCAGGGCTCGTGCTACAAGGTGGAGCAAAGGGTGCGAATGAACCAAGCTATGTTATTAGTTCATCGTATTTCGATACTGATGGTTACCGAGAACATAGCGGTGCAGAAAAAGTACTAAATAATGCAAAGCTCAGTTGGGATCTTGATGATGGTAGCAAAATCAACTGGATAACCAACTATGTCAAAATTCATGCAGACGACCCGCAGGGTTTAACGCATGACCAGTGGAATGCTAATCCAAAGCAACAAGTTCCATTTTTAAAGCAATTTAATGTCCGTAAAGATATTGAACAAACTCAAACGGGGGTGACATGGTCTAAACCGATTAATGATAAAAATGAACTCTATGCCATGGTATATTTAGGTAATCGCCAAGTTACTCAATATCAATCTATACCTAAATCAACACAAGATGCCAGCATCAATCATGCAGGCGGGGTGATTGATTTTGAACGTGATTATTATGGCGCTGACTTCCGTTGGACGGGCAAAGAGTTACTTCCTAATACCACGCTAAGTGTCGGTGTTGCACTCGATGCAATGGATGAAGATCGTAAAGGTTTTGAAAACTTTAATTTAGTAAACGGACAGCCTTCTTATGGTGTCAAAGGTAATTTGCGCCGTGATGAAGATAATACTTTGTGGAATATCGATCCCTATTTACAAGCGTCATGGCAGTTCTTACCAGCGTGGCGTTTAGATACAGGCGTACGCTATAGCAATGTCCATTACAAATCTAAAGATAACTATTTAAGTAATGGCGACGATAGTGGTAAGACTGATTACAGTAAAGTTTTGCCTTCGGCTGCTTTAAGCTGGCAAATTTTACCTGAACTCATGGCCTATGTGAGTTATGCCAAAGGATTTGAAACGCCAACTTTTACTGAAATGGCATATCGTCCAGATGGAGAAAGTGGTTTTAATTTTGATTTAACAGCATCTACAAGCGATACCTATGAAACAGGCTTAAAGTCACAAAATCAATTCGGTGATTTCACTTTGGCGGTTTTCCAAACTAAAACCAAAGATGACATCGTTTCAGCAGGAAACTCAAATGGCCGATCAAGCTTTCGTAATGCAGATAAAACCTTACGTGAGGGCGTAGAGTTTGCATGGAATAAAAAGTTGTGGCGAGATTTAACAGCGACTGCTAGCTATACATATTTAGATGCAACTTTTGATGCTGATATTCCAGCTTTAGGAAGTATTGCTCAAATCCCATCAGGCAATGCTATTCCTGGAATTGCTAAAAACCAAGCTTATGCTTCTTTAGCTTGGCAGCCATCACACGGTCTATATGGCGGTGTAGATGTACAGTATATGGATAAAGTATACGTGAATGATACCAACAGTGACGCAGCACCAAGCTACAGTGTAACCTCAGCTAATGTGGGTTATGCCTGGGTAATGGGTGACTGGAAAGTGAATAGCTTTGCCCGTGTAGATAACCTATTTGATAAAAACTATGCAGGTTCAGTGATCGTAAATGATGGTAATGGACGTTACTTTGAACCAGCGGATGGACGTAACTGGAGTGCAGGTTTACGTGTAATTAAGCAATTCTAGGAATTAAAAATGGCAAAATTATTTGAAACGGTTAACTTTGGTTCACTACAACTGGTCAATAGAATTGTAATTGCTCCGATGTGCCAGTATTCGGCAACAGATGACGGTGAAATTACCTATTGGCATGAACAGCAATGGGCAAATTATGCATTGTCTGGTGCGGGCCTTTGTATTGTAGAGGCGACTGCTGTACAACCTGAAGGTCGGATTAGCTATGCTGATCTTGGGCTTTGGAATGATCAGCAACGTGACCAAATCAAAGCGTTGTTAGCTAAGGTTCATACACTTTCACCGATGCCATTTGGAATTCAGTTAGCTCATGCAGGGCGTAAAGCATCTACTGAAAAACCGTGGTTAGGTAAAGGTCAGATTGCAAAAAATCAGCCTCATGGTTGGCAAACGGTTGCTCCAAGTGAAAGTACCTTTTCTGTTCATGATGCAGCGCCCCATGCTTTGACTATTGCTGAGATTAAACAAGTTCAGCAAGACTTTGCAGCGGCTGCAAAACGTGCTGTAGAAGCTGGGTTTAAGTTGATTGAAGTTCATGCTGCGCATGGTTATTTACTACATCAATTCTTATCGCCAATTGCCAATCAGCGTACTGATGAATATGGCGGTTCTTTAGAAAACCGTATGCGTATGACTCTTGAGGTTCTTCAGGCAATTAAACTCGCTGTACCAGAAGGTTATCCTGTTGGTGTTAGACTGTCTGCAACCGATTGGTTAGAGAGTATCGAGCACTGGGATGTTGAATCTACGGTTGGTTTATCAAAAGCTTTAGAGCAATTGGGCGCAGCCTATGTGCATGTGTCTAGTGGTGGTTTGCACGAGCATCAATCTATTACGATTGGGGCTGGTTACCAAGTTCCATTTGCTGAACAAGTTAAAAAGCATGTGTCTATTCCGGTCATTGCTGTAGGGCTAATTACTGAGCCAGAACATGCTGAACAAATTTTGGAAAACCAGCAAGCTGATGCTATTGGTCTTGCTCGTGCAATGTTATATGACCCAAGATGGCCTTGGCATGCAGCAGCGGCTTTAGGGGCAGAAGTTAAAATTGCGCCTCAGTATTTACGTTGCCAACCACATGGATTAAAGCAGCTTTTTAACTCTTTTTAATTGTATTGGGCAAAGTCATCTTTGCCCATTTTTCTTTCGCTAAGTGAGGACGGTCAGTGGTTTTTCAGGTTATTTTACCTATCTTGATATTGCTATTGATGGGCTATGTTTGTGTCCTCATCAAATTGGTAACACCTGAACAGATCAGGGCTCTTAGCGCATTCGTAATTAAAATTTCCTTACCAGCTTTTTTAATTCACTCATTAGCAAATAAAAACTTACAAGACATTTGGCACCCAGCTTATTTTCTTGCTTATGGTGGCGGGTCTTTAATTTTATTTTTCTTTGCTTTTATTCTCTATAGAAAATATTTTAAAAATAGCTTAACCCATAGCGCCGTCATATCGATGGGGGCATCTATGTCGAATACTGGATTTATGGGAACAGCTATTCTAACCATGTTGATAGGTAATCACGCTGCGATCTATATTTCTTTAACACTCATCATTGAGAATTTATTGATTGTGGCGCTGATGCTCATTTTGGCCGAAGCTGGTTTACATCAACAACAAAATCTTTTACCGCTTTTAAAACAGACATTTTTAAACTTACTCAAGAATCCTGTCATTATCGCGATTTTGGTTGGGATGGGGTGCATTCTTTTAGATGTTAACCTTCCTGCGACGCTTGATCAGTCTCTAGAGTTACTTGGGCGTACAGCTTCGCCTTTGGCCTTGTTTGCAATTGGCGGAAGTTTAGTAGGTATTGGAATAACAACGATAAATATAGAAAGCGTTTTGTTAGCGACATTTAAAGTTGTGCTAATGCCATCTGTTATTTTTGCACTTTTTTTAATAACCCCAAATGTAAGCCGTGAAATGCTTTACGCAGGAACATTAATCGCTGCTTTACCAATGCCGATTGCTTTTGGAATTTTTGGACAAGCCTATGGCTTAAATGAAAAAGCGTTAACACCGCTTATGATTAGTACAATTGTTGGTTTTATTGGGGTGAGCTGTCTTATTGCTCTGTGGTGGTAAAAGAAAAGCCCCATAAGGGGCTCATCATTTATTATTTTTTCGGTGCTGGCTGTGCGGGAGCATTTGCAGCCTGTTTGCTCTTTTCTGCAATAATCTTATCAACCGAAGCTAACGATTCTTTAGCGTTAGGCACATTTTGATTGGCAAGTTCAGTAAAGATCTTTTTAGCCTGCGGTAGGTTTTGCGGAATGATATTGCCATTCGCCATCATGGTTGCTAAAGCCATCGACGCAGGCGCATAACCTTTTTGCGCAATTGACTGTAAAGCTTCGATACCTTGGCGTTTCATTAAAGGATTTTTATTTTCAACCCCTTGGCTAATGTCATAGAGTGCTTTGACCTGAATAGCAGGGTAGTTACCTTTTCGAATTAAAGGTGCCAATTTTTGAAGGGCAATTTGATGTGACTGCGGTTTTTTCTGTGCAAATAAAATTGTCGCAATTTTCACAGTTGCATCATCAGAACCTTGAGCCGATGCCTTTTGAATATATTGACTGAATTTGTTGCTGTCTTTGGCAACCCCTAATTCACCAGTCTCATAAATTTGTGCAAGCGTGTAACTCGCTTGAGCATAACCTTTATTAGAGGCATCTTCATAATATTTAATAGCTTTAGAAGAATCTTTTGCTGTACCTTGGCCCATTTGAGTCATATAGCCTAAGTTATAGATGGCTTGGGCATTACCTGATTGAGATAAGCGTTGCATTTCCTGAAATGCAGCAGAATAATTTTTTGCTGCGTAGAGTTGTTCAGCTTGTTTGAAAACATCGGTTTTAGCAGCAGTCGCTGTGTTATCAGCTGCAAAAATTGATGCACTTGAAAGGGTGATTAGGCTTGCGATTAGTAATTTCTTCATTTCTTTTTAACCTTTTACTTCGTAGCTACATCATTCCATTGATGCATGAAAGAGTCTCAATTTCTCATCATAAATATTGATTGATGAAAGTAAACAGCCGATTTGTATATAAAGCACTGCACTTTGGGCAAATTGTGGAGAAAAAATACCCACTCACATTCATATAACGGAGTGGGTAATATTGTTATTTTGCAGTCTGGAGTAATGCTTCAATTTGTTTGGCATCACTTGGTACACCAGAGAGTCTTTGGCCATCTTGCAAGAACAGGGTAGGTGTTCCATCAATATTTAATTTTTGACCTAAAGCGATATTTTTCTGAATTGGGCTTGAGCAACTTTTGCTATTAGTCGGCAATTTGCGATTAAGCATATAGTTTGTCCAAGCTTCTGCCGGATTTTTTGAACACCAGATTTGATTTGAAACTTTTTCAGCATTTGGATGCAAACTAGTAAGAGGATAAAGGAACACATATACGGTTACGTTATCAACCCCAACCATATTTTGTTCTAGGCGCTGGCAATATGGGCAATCTGGGTCACTAAAGACATAGAGCGTACGTTCGCCTTTACCTTTTACATATTTAATCGCCTGATTTAATGGCAAACTTTTAACGTCAATCTTGCCCAATTCGGCAATACGTTCTTCAGTCATGTTTTTTTGTTGTTTGATGTCGACTAAATTACCAACAAAAAAGTACTTCGCATCTTGATTAGTATAAACAATGCGGCCGCTTGTATAGACTTCATAAATGCCCTGTACAGGCGATTGATAAACACCTTTTACAGGCAAATCGGGATAATTCGTCTTAAGATTTTGTTCAAGTGTTTTAACATCAGCATGAGCAGAACCGAAAATAGCCAGACTCAACATGAGTGTAGCAAGTTTAGTTTTCATCTTTTTTCTCTTTAATTTCAATAGGGCTAATGATGGCATATAAAGCTTAAAAAATTGACGTTCTAATCTAATGAAATCATTAGTGTTTTGTATCTATAAAAAAGCCCACTAACTTAGCAGTGGGCAGTTTGAACTAATAAAAGTTATTATTGTGGTCTTGCTACGTCGCCACTTAAAGCTTCTGGTAACTCAAGAACTTGAATCCCTAACTCTTGAAGAGCAGCAGGTTTAGCTACAACTAAAGCAAGATAGCCTTCATCATTTGCAATACTATTGACGACTTCAACATCATTATTTAATTGAGTTGCTGAAGCAGGCGCTTCACCTGTACCCTGAACCAGATGTAACCAGTGTTTTGGTTTTGCTTTAAACCAAAGACGCGCCACAATTTCCTGACCTAGGTAACAGCCTTTGTCGTAATTGACGCCTTCACGTTGATGTAAACGTAATTCCTGTGGTTGGAATTCATGTTCAGTAGCCTGTGTAATCCAAGCTTGACCAGTCATAATGGCTTGTTTTTGCCATTCGGAAATATCAGTTTCAGCAGTAGTGAATTCAGTTTGATGATCCTCAACTTTTGGGAACACAGTGCCTTGTTCACTTAAGGTCATTTTTGAAAAGGCACCATACTTTTTAATATGCTTGGCAAACTCTTCAGCTTGATCTTGAGTAACTACAATTTCAAAACTTTCAGGATTCATCTTCTTTAGCCATAAGCCAAAGTGAATACGGCCTTTAAGATCACAAATCGCTGTATAGCGAGTTTCATTTTCAGCTAAACGTTCAGTATCTACAGTAACTTGGCCTTGTAAAAACTTTTGTGCATCTACACCGTTTAAAGCATATGAGGAGAAAGCGAGCAGACTCATGATTAATCTCAAATTCAATATGTTTCTTTATGATTGCTGACTATTTTGCTCCATTTTTACTAAAAAATCAGCCATAGTTTTCGTAATTTGAGTTTGTCCTGAAGCTGGCTTTTTTGTTTAAAAAAACACCAAAAATATACGTTCGGATAAATCGGAAGGTTTAAGCTAATAGCCATAATTTCAATAATTTTAAGGAAATTAAAATAAGGAGAATATGATGGCAACAGGAACAGTGAAATTTCATCGCGTGTTTAAGGCTCCAGCCGAGCGAGTTTACCGTGCATTTTTAGATCCAGATGCTTTAGTCAAGTGGTTACCGCCCCATGGTTTTACTGCGAAAGTTCATAGTTTTGATGCAAATGTTGGTGGCTCATACAAAATGAGTTTTACCAATTTTTCAACAGGTTCAACCCATGCTTTTGGCGGAACATATGTGGAATTAGTTCCAAATGAACTAATTCGCTACAACGATCAATTCGATGACCCAAATTTACCTGGGACTATGCAGGTTACTATTACATTAAAAAGCGTATTGGTAGGTACAGAAGTGCATATTACGCAAGAAGGAATACCGGAAGTTATTCCTGTAGAAGCTTGTTATTTAGGGTGGCAAGAATCCCTATCTTTGCTTACCTTATTGATTGAAGCTGAAATTCCAGATCAATAAAGTCACTCTACTTTCTTATAAAAGAGTAGGTCGTATGACCTACTCTTAACATAGTTCAAATTGGTTTTGTTGTTCCAATAGCTTAACTATGGCTGAAAAATCAACTTGTTGTGCATCGGGTTTGGAAACCTGATTAAACTGTTGCTGAATAAGATTAAAAGCTGGGAGTTCCAAATTATTTTGAGTAACGAGATTTAGTGCAATTCCAATATCCTTTTGTAATAAATCTAATGCAAAAGTTTTTTCAAATTTGCGGTTTAAAACGCGTTGCATCATGATGTGTTCTGAAACATTACTTTTGCCGCTAGAGTGGTTAATGCAGTTCATTGCGGAGTGTAAATTTACGCCTTGGGATTTAAGGATACTTAATCCCTCTGCCAACGCCCAAAGATGTGTTGCCATTAACGTATTATTAATGGCCTTTACTGCAAAGGCAGCACCACTTTCGCCGACATATTCAACTAAATTAGCAAAGGCTTGAATGATTGGTTTTGCTCTTTTAAAAGCAGACTCGTTACCTCCGACCATTACCGTGAGAGTTCCTCGTTCAGCCCCAATCGTTTGTCCTGAAACTGGTGCATCTAAATAATCAACTCCACTTAATTTGAGCTGTTGGCTGAGTTTTCTTGCAGTCTCTGGCACACCGCTAGTGCAATCCACCCAAATACAGCCTTGTTTTAGTTGAGAATTCGCAATTAAATTTTCTACATCTTGGCTAGTCGGTAGGCATGAAAAGATAATATCTGCTTGTAGAGCTTGTGTCAGGTCTACAGCCTCCGTACCAAAGGTTTGTTCATGTTGCTTTGCTTTAGCAAAAGTACGATTCCAAACATAGACTTGGCTACATACTTGGGTTAAATGGGAAGCCATGTGCCATCCCATTGCACCTAAACCGATAAATGAAACACTTTGAATCAAGGAGTTTCTCCAGAATTAGAGATGTGGGACAGAATTAAGCGGTTCTACTGATTTTTCAATAGATTGACTTTCAGATTTTTCCGTTCTGTTGAGTAATAGGTTAAGCACAATTGCTGCAAGTGTCGCAGTTCCAATACCCCCTAGGTCAAATGGCCCAATATGTAGGCTTAAATTACCAGCACCCATAATCAGGCTGACTGCTGCAATAATTAAAGTACTATTTTTGGTGAAATCAACTTTGTTATCGATCCAAATTTTTGCTCCAGCCACAGTAATTAAACCAAAGACAACAATGGATGCACCGCCTAATAAAGCGACAGGGATGGTACTAATGATTGCTCCAAATTTAGGAGATAGACCGAGTAGAATTGCAAATAGTCCCGCAACCACAAAAATAGTCGTTGAATAGACTTTAGTTACAGCCATTACTCCAATATTTTCAGCATAAGTCGTCATGCCTGTACCACCAACAGAAGCTGATAAACTTGTACAGATACCATCTGCAAAAAAAGCACGCCCCATATATGGCGATAAATTACGTTCTGTCATGGCAGAAACCGCTTTAAAATGTCCCAAGTTTTCAGCGACTAAAATAAGCGCAACAGGTGCAATCAATAAAATAGCTTTGGCATTAAAAACAGGTGAGTGAAAAGTGGGTAGGCCAAACCATGCAGCTTGACTGATTGCATTAAAATCGATGGGTTTGCCTAACCCTAAGATATTGGTGAGTAGAAAATAAATAAAATAAGCACTGATGAGCCCGATGAGTAATAGAAGGCGGCGAATCATACCTCTTGTAAAAACAGCAACAGCACTAATGCATAAAATGGTAATGACAGCCATCCACGTGTCAAAGCTATTTGTCGAAACGCTTTTAATTGTTACAGGTGCAAGGTTTAAACCAATAATCATGACAATTGCACCAGTGACCACGGGTGGCATGAGTTTTTCAATCCATGCAGTTCCAGTTTTCATCACAATTAAACCGATGCATGCATAAACCAAACCGCAAATGATTGTACCGCCAAGCGCCACAGCTAAATTGGGATTTGATCCAACCCCTGCATAGCCTGTGGCGGCAGCGACTGCGCCAATAAACGCGAAGCTTGATCCGAGATAGCTAGGCATACGCCCACCTGTAATTAAAAAGAACAAGATGGTGCCAATACCAGTAATAAAAATGGTGAGGTTCGGATCAAAGCCCATGAGTAACGGAGCTAAAACAGTTGCTCCGAACATAGCAAAAGCATGTTGTAACCCCAAAACAATACTTTTACCGGGAGGGAGATATTCATCAATTTGTACGGGAGTTTCTAAATTACCTGTGTGCGGCTTAAATTTAGGAAACCAAGATTCTTTTGTTCGCATAACAGATCCTCTTTTTCATTTTTATCTGCATTAGCATGCAGTTTGTAATTCGCAATAACTGCGGTTGAAGTACATAAGTGCATTAAGTCCACTTTGGTGTTTCATTGCTTTGACTGCACAAAACAAGACGTCATGACTACCGATACTCATGCTTTGTACAATTTCACAATCAAATGACACCAAGGCCTCATTCAAAATCGGAGAACCAGTGAGTAGCTTGCTCCATTCCCCATGAGCAAAGCGTTCTGGCATTGGTGTTTTTCCGCCGAATATTGTAGATAGCGTACTTTGATGGGCAGCTAAAGTATTGACACAAAGCACCTCGTTTTGTTTAAAAGTATTAAACACAGATGCTGAGCGATTGAGACAAACCAATAGTGTCGGTGGTGTATCGGTTACGCTACATACAGCGGAGGCTGTAAAGCCAGCCTGTCCCGCAGGTCCATCTGTCGTGATGACATTCACTGCTGCTCCAAGATTTGCCATGCCTTGTCTAAAAGTATGCTGATCTACTTCTAAGTGTGTTGAGCATGTTTGAGCCTGCTGAATAGCAGATGGAGTTAAAACCTGTTTCTCTTCTCTTTTTTGCATGATTGCTCTCCAACCCCAATGCATGATCATTACAATGAATCGAGGCTAAAACATCACATCAGTTATGATGCTGAAGGTTTTTATCAGTGACATCGTTTATCCCACATGGGCAATCGATGCAATTTCAATTAAGGCATCAGGTTTCACCAAGCCGCACTGGATACAAAAGCGAGCAGGTTTGTCACCCGGAAAATATTCTGCATATACCGTATTTACTGCGCTATAGTCGGCCCAATCTTTAATGAAAATGGAATTGAACGTTACGTCATCCATGGTGCCACCTGCAGTTTCAATCACTTTTTTGATCGTTTCTAAAATATGGCGAGTCTGTCCTGCGGCATCACCAATACAGACCACATTATTATTTTCATCAAAAGCCAATGTGCCTGAGACATACACAATATTGTCTGCTTTGGTTGCAGGAACATAGGGTGCAAGTGGTGCCGCTGTTCCTTCAGGAATAACAACTTGTTTAGACATAAGATGCTCCAAATCAAAAAATTTAGATAAAATTAAATGCATGAATTAGGCAGATTGCTGTAGCAATGTTGATGCCGAATCAAAGGTTTCAATAAAGCTATTGGTGTCAGATACCCAGCCAAAAAAAGTTTTAATGTTATATAGCGCTGCGTCGTGAGCCTCTTGAGGTCCGGCTTGATAGCAAGCATCTTTAAGTGCAACACCGAAATATTCCAAAAAGAAACCATCACGTAAGGTCGACTCGACACAGACATTGGTGGCAATACCTACAAAGACCAAATTACGAATGCCACGAGCACGTAAAATGCTGTCGAGAGCGGTGTTAAAGAAACCGCTATAACGTGGCTTTTCAATAATGATGTCTTGTGGAAGAGGTTTTAACTCATCAATTAAAGCAAAGTCCCAACCGCCTTTAGATAAAAGTTGGCCTTGTAACTCGGGGCGTTTACGCATGGTTTTTAAGGCATTGGATTTATGAAAATTTGGTGAGCCTAAACCACCAGCCTCAACGTAGTTTTTATCCCAACCATTTTGGAAATAGATGACCTGAATCCCTGCACTATGTGCAGCATCGATCGCCTTTTTAATATTTTCGACTACAGGTTTAGTCTTTGAAACATCAAAACCTGCTAAATCTAAATACCCACCTAAAGAGGTGTAGGCATTTTGCATATCAATGACAACAAGCGCAGTTTGTTCTGCTGCTAGTTGAATATGTTCAGGTTCGGCTTTTAATACTTTGCCTGTACCAATCTGTGCCGTGAATTCTGCACACACAATATTAGACATTTCATTCATGCGCTTTTCTCCAAAACAGTTGGTTCGGCTTGCTCTGCCAGTTCGGTAACGACACTTTCACGACATTTCATGAGCGGTTGAATGCGTTGACCAAAATCTTCTACACCTTGTACAAAGTCATCAAAGGTCAACAAAATTCCTTCTGTACCTTCAATCTCGGAAATTTGATCAAGCATTTTTGCGACATTTTTAAAAGAGCCAACAATGGTGCCCATATTGATATTGACTGGAGAAACACTAGAGGCCATGTGACGAATATTGGTGTCAGTGCCAGACACTTTATCTTTTGCACCTTGGTCTTGTAGCCAACGAATAGCTTCCATGTCCGCACCATCGTTATAGTGTTGCCATTTCTGCATTGCAGCAGCATCTGTTTCGGCTGCAATTACCATAAACAACACATAGGTCTGTACATTCCGTCCAGTTTTGTCAGTTTGAGCTTTTAAGCGATCATTAATTTCGGCATAGGCTGTCGGTGTGTTTAAACCTTTTCCGAAAACAAAGTTGTAGTCAGCATATTTTGCGGAAAAAGCTAAACCAGCATCTGATTGTCCTGCACAGATAATTTTCATATCAGCTTGAGGCTGTGGTTTGACCTGACAATCATTCATCTGGAAGAACTCGCCTTTTAGGTCTGATTTTCCGGTTGCCCAAAGTTCACGCAAAACTTCGACATACTCAGATAAGTAGTCATAGCGCTTAGCAAAATATTCATCGCCAGGCCACATACCCATTTGGGAATATTCAGGCATTTGCCATCCCGTCACGACGTTTAGTCCAAAGCGACCGTTGGAAATCGAATCTATGGTCGATGCCATACGTGCCACAATTGCAGGAGGCATGACTAGTGTTGCAGCGGTTGCATAAATTTGGATTTTACTGGTGACAGCGGCGAGACCTGCCATGAGGGTAAATGTTTCCAGGTTATAGTCCCAAAACTCAGTTTTTCCGCCAAAACCACGTAACTTAATCATGGAAAGGGCAAAGTCAAAACCGTAGTGTTCAGCACGCTGTACAATTTGTTTGTTTAATTCAAAGGTAGGTTTATATTGCGGTGCATTTTCTGAAAGCAGCCAGCCATTATTTCCAATTGGACAAAAAACGCCGATCTTCATCTTGATTCCCCATCGTGAGTTTAGGAAGTCGAACTGAAAGCTATAAACGATATAATTTTCAGTATTTGTTTGTATTTTTAATAATGCATAGCGCGTGCCAACTTTAATATTTATATATTTATCAATGTATTGAGTTTATTGTTTGGTATAATTTTTATCAAATGGTAAAAAATAATGCGATTGTGCACCAAGGAGGAACTAACTTGCTTCATTGTGCATCATTTGATCAATTTTACTTTTGGAGTGTGTATTACATCCAATTTTATAAAACAGCAGAACAAAAAAAGGCGACATTGAAGTCGCCGTGTAGGACTAAAGTATTTCTCTTTTGAGATTGAAGAGGGTGTTATGGACTTAACTCATTCCATTCGACAAGCCTCTTCAAAATTTAAACGAGGAAGGCGTGTATAAACTTTCTGAGGGTCGCCATAGCCGATGTTAATGATGAGATTAATATGATGATTTGTCCCTGCAAAAAATAGCTCATCAACTTGTTTCGCATCAAAACCAGACATTGGACCCGTATCTAAACCTAAACTACGGCATGCCATAATTAAATATGCAGCTTGCAATGAACTATTACGAAAGGCAGTTTCATGTGCTACGGCATCACTTGATGTAAACCATGATTTTGCATCGGCATACGGAAATAGTTCTGGCAGTTTGTCATAAAATCTTGCATCGGTTGCAACCAAAACAGTGACAGGAGCAGTTATCGTCTTTTCTACATTGCCAGACGACAATGCTGGCTTGAGTTTTTGTTTAGCTTCAGGTGTTGTTAAAAATACAAAACGAGCAGGACTACAGTTGGCAGAAGTCGGTGCCATTTTGACCAGATCATAAATTTGTTGAATTTGCTCGGGGCTGACGGCTTTGTCTAACCACGTGCTGTGGGTTCTAGCTTCTAAAAAGAGTTGATCTAAAATATTTAATGTTTTTGCTTTCATGATAAGGCCCTAATGCTATGGAAAAATTGAATGAAAGTTTGATTTAGTTGTTGAGATTCGGTCACTGTGGAAGCATGGGCACCAGAGGGTAAAATGCAGAGTTGACCATGACCAAGTTTGGTAAAAAGATCTTGTGATTTATGTGCTGGAACTAAAAAATCATCTTGATTGGCAACGATATGAATTGCAGTGTCTTGCAATGCTTGTAAGTGCTCTGCTTGTAATTGAAAGCGCATCAATGCTTTGAGTCGTGCAAATACATTTGTCTTGGGCGGAAAACCTTGGAGCTGAATATCTTCGGTACTTTTAATGTGGCTATGATTCTGAGAAATCCATGCTGGAGGATACAAAAATAATGCCTGTGCACGTACATAGGCTTCAGCACCCGCAGAGGCTAACAATGCGATACGGGCATCAAAACATTTTTGCGTATGGGCATCTAGCTCATCCCACGCATTAATCAGTGTCAGGCTGAGCATGGTAATTGAGCTAGATTTTAGTTGCTTTGCGAGTTCCATTCCAATGATGCCACCCAAAGCATGCCCGATCATATGGAATTCATGAATTTGAAGATGTTCTAATAAATGTAGTACTTGATTGGCCATGTCACACATATGGTAATGTGAAGGTAATAAAGTACTGTCTTGATGACAGCCTTCTTGGTCATAAGTCACAATGTTGAAATGCGTACTCAACGATTCAAGTTGTGGGCTCCAAAAACTAGCATGACCACCTAACCCAGATGAGAAAATCAAATAAGGGGCATCTTTTTGAGATGAACACGGATAAATATAATATTTCATTTTTTACTATTTGATAAAATAATGAAAAATTCAAAAGCAATTTATATGCCTGAATTAATCAGTAATGGCAAATTGAGACAATATTTAGCACAAAAGATTTAGATTGTAGAGGAAGGCAAATCAATGTGATGATTAAGCCAATGATATTTAGATTGAGCTGAGTAGGTGTCAGAAATGGATATACATATTAAAAGAATTTATGAAACTGCTGAGCCCAGTGATGGAAAGCGAATTTTGGTTGACCGTTTATGGAGTAGGGGAATTAGTAAGGAAAATGCTCATTTGGATTTGTGGCTAAAAGAAATAGCACCATCGACCGAGCTTAGAAAATGGTTTCATGCTGCAACACCAGATCATTGGCAAGAGTTTAAACAGCGCTATTTAAAAGAGCTTGAGACCAATTCCGCAGTTCAAGAGCTACAACAAATCGCATTGAAGAATACGATCACACTTTTATATTCAGCCAAAGATGTTGAAAACAATCACGCAATTATTTTGAAAGAATATTTATTAAGTAAAAACTTAAAATGAATATATAAATTTTTTTTTGGTAAAAGTCTCTTATTTAAAACTTTAAAAAATGAGTCATATCTCGCATAATATACTTTTTGAGATTTTTTTCATGTCTTTGCCAAACTGCCCAAAATGCCAATCAGAATATACTTACCAAGATGGCGACTTATTGATTTGTCCTGAATGTTCACATGAGTGGAAAGAAGGAGAAGCATCAGCAACTGAAGAACAAGAAATTATTAAAGATGCAAATGGAAATGTCTTGGCAGACGGTGATAGCGTCACTGTAATTAAAGACTTAAAAATTAAAGGCTCTTCTTCAGTCGTTAAAGTAGGGACAAAGGTAAAAACGATTCGTTTAGTTCCAGATGCAAGTGATGGCCACAATATTGATTGCAAAATTGATGGTATTGGTCAGATGAAACTTAAATCTGAATTTGTAAAAAAAGCTTAAACTGTTAATTATTATTACATTTCAGCAGAGATATATGTATATATCTCTGCTTTTTAAATTCCTAACATCATTATAATTTTATTACGAAAAAGTATAAAAAATGGGCTGTTCAAGGGATATTTACGCCTTTATATTGTCATTAATAACAAATAACTTTCGTCCAGAATAATAACGAAAGTCATACCCACACCAACAAAAAAATGAGGTTTTTATGGCAGGATGGTACGAAATTTCACAAGCGAGTGATGGACAATATCGCTTTATCTTAAAGGCAGGAAATGGTGAGCCTATTTTAAATAGCGAGCTATATAAGGCAAAAGCCTCTGCTGTAAATGGTATTGAGTCAATTCAGAAAAACAGTGGTGATGACGCCCGATATGAGCGTTTAACTGCAAAGAATGGGAAACCTTACTTCAATTTAAAAGCTGCAAATCATCAGATTATTGGCACAAGTCAGTTCTATGCGAGTGAAGCTTCACGAGATAAAGGAATTGAGTCAGTCAAAAACAATGGTTCATCAACCAATATCAAAGACTTAACGGTTCAGGCATAAAGTTGAGTTAAAAAAAGCAGCTTCGAAAAGCTGCTTTTTATTTATGTATTTATTAACGCGCTAACTTAGCTAAAAGCTCTTCTTTAGTTAAATTGCTCGCTTCAGCATCGCGGCGGCCTTTATATTCAAAAGTACCAGCATCAAGACCTTTTTCACCAATCACAATACGGTGTGGAATACCCATTAACTCAAGGTCAGAGAATTTAACGCCTGGGCGTTCATTACGATCATCAAGTAACACATCAAAACCTTGAGCTTGAAGTTCTGCATACAGAGACTCTGCTGCCTCAAGAGTACGTGGTGATTTGTGCGCATTCATTGGAACAATTGCAATTTCAAATGGTGCAATGGCTTGAGGCCAGATAATACCTTTGTCATCGTAGTTTTGTTCAATTGCAGCTGCAACAACACGCGTTACACCAATACCGTAGCATCCCATAGTTACTGTAAATGGTTTGCCATCTTCACCTAGAACTTTACAGCCTAAAGCTTCAGAGTATTTAGTACCTAGCTGGAAAATATGACCTACTTCGATACCACGTTTAATTTGTAGTGTGCCTTTGCCATCTGGAGATGGATCGCCTTCAACCACATTACGTAAGTCAAAAATTTCGCTAATTTGCGCATCACGTTCCCAGTTTACGCCAACCGCATGTTTGTCAGCTTCATTTGCACCAGCAACGAAGTCTGAAAGAACAGATGCGGCACGGTCAACAATTACAGTTAAGCCTTTTTCAACTAAACCTTGTGGACCTGTAAAGCCAGCAGTTAAACCAAATGCTTGAAGTTGTTCTTCAGTTGCAAAAGTAAGAGGTGCAGCAACTAAAGGATGTTTCTCAGCTTTAATCTCATTAAGTTCGTGGTCACCACGTACAAATAGAGCAACGACAGGAACATTACCTTTTTCATCAGCAATGCCTTGAACCAATAATGCTTTAACAGATTGCTTTGGATCAGCATTTAAGAATTGGCAAACATCATCAATCGTTTTTTGGTTTGGTGTTTCAACCAATTTAAATTCTTGTGTCGGTGCTGCGCGTTCACCCACCAAAACAGCCTCAGCCATTTCAACGTTTGCTGCATAATCAGATTCAGTTGAAAATGCGATGTCATCTTCACCACTAGCCGCCAATACGTGGAATTCGTGTGAAGCTGAACCACCAATAGAACCTGTATCAGCTTGTACTGGACGGAAATCCAAACCTAAGCGAGTGAAAATACGGCTATAAGTGTCGTACATCACATCATAAGTTTCTTGTAATGACTCTTGAGTTGCATGGAAAGAATAAGCATCTTTCATGATGAACTCACGTGAACGCATTACACCAAAACGTGGACGGATTTCATCACGGAATTTAGTTTGAATTTGATAGAAATTTACAGGAAGCTGCTTATAACTTTTTAATTCGTTACGCGCCATATCTGTAATAACTTCTTCATGCGTTGGCCCAAGTACAAATGGGTTCGTATGACGATCTTTAAAACGTAATAACTCAGGGCCATATTGTTCATATCGACCTGATTCTTCCCAAAGACTTGCGGGTTGAGTCACGGGCATGAATACTTCCATTGCGCCTGAACGGTTCATTTCTTCACGAACAATCGCATCTACTTTTTTAAGCACACGTGTTCCCATCGGCAGCCATGTATATAAACCAGATGCCAATTTACGAATCATCCCCGCACGTAACATGAGCTGGTGTGAAATCACTTCAGCATCATTTGGGGTTTCTCTCAACGTTGCAAATAAAAAGCGGCTTGCGCGCATGGAAAAAGTCCTAAAAGTTAAGCGTTATAAAAACGCAGATTATACGATAATCGCTGCATTATGACATGAATCGTCGTGTTTGACGCAGCATAAAGTTTTTCAAGTCATCCAGATAAGTGAAAATGACGGGTACAACCACAAGAGTCAACAGAGTAGAGGTTATCACACCACCAATAACCGCATGAGCCATTGGTGCGCTTTGCTCACCGCCTTCGCCCAGACCTAAAGCTAAGGGAACCATCCCCATCACCATAGCACTTGTGGTCATCAAAATTGGACGTAAACGGGTCTTACCAGCTTGTAAAATAGCGTCATAACGGCTCACACCCTGATCCATCGCTTTCTTAATAAAATCGATCAGCAAAATTGCATTTTTAGTGACAAGCCCCATCAGCATGATAATACCAATAATCGAAAACAGATTTAGGGTGCTTTGGAACAAGAATAGGGCAAGAAAAACGCCAATCAATGACAAAGGTAAAGAGGCCATAATTGCTGCGGGATGAATAAAGCTATTGAACTGAGAACCTAACACGATATAAATAAATACAATCGATAGGGTAATGGCAGTTAATGCGTATCCAGCAGATTCAGCCATGTCTGCATTTGCCCCTTGCGTATCAAATGTATAACCTGCAGGTAACTTAAATGCCTTTTGCATTTTATCGATGTCTTGACCAATATCTCCGCTCGGGCGACCAGAGGTATTCGCCTCAATAAGAACCTCACGTTCAAGGTCACGTCTGTTAATTTGTGAAGCACCGAGCTTTTCTTCGGTTGTTGCGACTGCACTCAATGGAACTAACATATTTTGTCCAGCTGCATTGGTTTTATTAGAGTTGATATATAAATTTTGCACATCTTGCGGAAGCATACGTTTATTTTCATTTAAACGTAAATTCACATCATAAGTTTCACCATCACGGTCTTCCCAAGTAGTGACATTGTCGCCTGCAATTAATGGTCGAATGGCATTCGCAATTTGGGAAACTGATAAACCCAAATCACTTGCCAGCACGCGATTAATATGAACACCCAAAGTAGGTTTGGGTTCTTTTAGTGAACTTTCTAAATCAACTACGCCTTTAATTTTTTCCATTTCAGCAATAAAGCGATCTGAAATTTTTTGTAGTTCATTTAGGTCAGATCCTTTAATAGAAATCATGATTGGCTTTTGTCCGCCAGAGACAGAGTCTTGTGCTGCGGCAACAGAAGTTACCCGAATACCCGCTACAGTTTGCAAACGATCACGGAACTCATTGTTGAGTGTATTTAGATCTGAGCTACGTTCTTGTTTTGGCTTTAAGGTCACCCCTAAACCAGCATGGTTTTTACCAGAGTCTACTTCACTGTTAACCACGCCATAAGTGGAAACCACATCGGGGAATTGTCTAATAATTTGATCGACCTGATGTAATTTGGCTTGGGTATATTCTAAAGAAGAATCTACAGGAGTCTCGAACTGGATACGGACTTCACCTTTATCTGGTGTAGGTACAAATTCGGTTCCAATCAGTTTCGATAGCCCTAATGCAGCAAATAATGAAGCGATTGCAACAATGACTGTAATGAAACGGAAGCGTAGAGCAAGCTTTAATAGCTTTTCATAAACATGAGTAAGCCGATCTAGCAAATTAGAAATATGGTTAAAAAAACGTTGTAGCCAATTATCTTTTTTCTTTACAGGATCTTTCCAGTGAGCTGAAAGCATTGGATCGAGTGTAAAGCTAATAAACATTGAAATTAAAACAGCCGTACTGACCGTTACACCAAATTGATAAAAGAAGCGTCCAATCAGACCACCCATAAACGCAACAGGTAGAAATACTGCCACAATGGTAAGTGTAGTTGCGAGTACGGCTAAACCAATTTCTTTTGTCCCTTCAAGAGCTGCAGTTACGTGGTCTTTGCCAAGTTCAGTATGTCTGACAATATTTTCCCGAACTACAATTGCATCATCAATAAGTAAACCAATACTGAGCGATAGTGCTAACAGCGTCATCATGTTAATGCTAAACCCGAAAGCCCAAATAAAAGTTAAGGTTCCGAGCAAAGTAATAGGTAAGGTTAAACCGGTAATAACTGTAGAGCGGAAAGAGCCTAGAAAGAGTAAAACAATAAGAATTGCTAAAGCAGCACCTTCAATAATGGTTCGAACAACATCTTTGATTGAAGCGCGAATACCTTTAGAGCTATCAGCTACGACTTTGTAATCTAAACCCGCAGGCATTTGATCTTTTAATTTCTCTAACGTTTGATAAGTCTGATCGACGACTTTAATTACATTGGCATCGGAACTTTTTAAGATATCGACTGAGACCGCAGTTCTTCCATTATAAAAGGCACTCGATTGTAGTTCGGCTTGTGTGTCCTCAACAGTTGCCACTTGCTTTAAAAAAATGGGTGAACCATTTTTATTGGCAATGACCAAATCACCAAATGCAAGGGGATGAATAACTTTTGATTGAATCTGTACAACCAGTTCAGAATTTTTTTGCTGTAAAGTCCCTGCAGGCACTTCAATATTTTCATTTTTTAGCGTGTTAATGACCTGATCAATACCAATGCCGTAGCTTTGCAATTGTGCAGGAATAACCTTTATTCGTATTTGCCGTTTAGCGTCGCCCAATAAATTCACATTACCTACACCCGAAACCGTTTTAAGCTGAGGTACGATTTTTTTATCTACATACGAACTTAATTGCGCCAAACTCATGCTGTTTGATTCAAATACGACTGACATGATTGGGCTAGAAGAGGGGTCATAGCGTTGCACAATCGGTGTATCAATTTCATCACGGAACTGCGCTGTGACGGGTGCAATTTTGTCACGAACATCCTGAGCAGCAATCGCCGAAGAAGTATCAAGATTAAACTCGGCAATCACCATTGAAAGGCCTTCACTTGAGCGTGAGGTAATCTGTTTAATTCCTGAAATTGTATTGATTTGATCTTCAAGTTTTTTTGTAATATCTGACTCAACCGCTTCAGGCGACGCACCCGCATATTGCGTAGTGACCACTACGAATGGGAAATCTATATTTGGAAACTCTTCGACAGTCATGCGTTTCCAAGAAGCCAACCCGAGTACCATTAAGCTGAGCATCATCATAATGGTAAAAACGGGGTATTTCACACTGATTCGAGTAAACCACATACGCTATTTGCTACCTTATTTATTTTTGTCGGTTGTAACCGTCACTTTTTTATTAATGTCGGAATCTTCAAATTGAATACGGCTGACCAGATCTGTGCTTTGTAAACCTTCGACTAAAGCAATATTGTCGTTATAACGCTGTTCAACCACCCGAATTTTAACTTTTTGAATAGTGTGATTGCGTATCACCCATACAAATGGATCATGTTGTATATTTTGAATGCTGTCTAAAGGAATAATTTGGCCTTGATGAGTGTCATTGCGCAAAATGTTTCCATTAATGAAGGCTCCAATACTTAACGAGTCAATTTTTTCTTTAGGAGCAGCAAAAAACTCAATTTGTCGACTGTCTTGATCGGCAACAGGTGAAATGCGAGTTAGCGTTGCATTTAATTGTTTAGAATTGCCCTGAATTTGATATTGAATGTTACTACCGATCTTAAGCGCAGATTGCTGTTCAATTGGCAACTTGGCTTGTATTTCAAGTTGATCAGGATTTACGATTTCAAATAGTGTTTGTCCAACTGAAACTGTTTGACCGGGTTCAACTTGGCGTTTAGTAATCACACCTGAAATTGGACTAGTAATAATTCCGTCTTGATCCGCTTTTTTAGCAATATCAACATTGGCTTGTTGTGCTTTTACACTTTCAAGCTGACCTTTATAGTCAACCTGACTCTGTTCAAACTCGACACGAGCAATAAAACCTTGATTAAATAATCTTTGTTTTCGGTTCATCAAATTACGAGCAAGTTCAGCTTGTGATTGAGCCGATGCAAGGTTGGCGCGTGCTTGCGCTAATCGTGCAACATTGTCCTGATTATTCAATCTCACCAGAACTTGATCTTTTTGTACCTGTTGGCCGACATTTGCAGTGACATTCGTCGCTGTTGCGCTTACTTGCGCCTGAATGGAACTTTGCTGAACCGCACGAATAGTTCCTGTAAATGCAGTTTGAGAATCAAGAGCTCCTTCTTTAACTGCAATAAGATCTTGAGGAATAAGCTCAATTTTTACAGGAGCTGAGGCTGAGGTTTGAGTTGTTTCTTGCTGATTACATGCAGCTAAAATTAAACATAAACTAATAATACTCAGTTTAAAAAAAGTAGAAGGGGTGAGATGCATCGTGTGCATACAGCATCATCCTATAATTCAAATTTTATTTTGCCCCTATTCTTGATAAACCTTTGCAGTTATTCAAGCTTTTTTAAACGATCGATAATATTTTCATACTCATTGTTGGTTCGGTTATAGGTCTTGGAAAGTGTTTCAAGTGTTTGTTTAACCCGATTAATATTATTTAGATTGTTTTCAATCAAAGCCTTATGACGCTCAGGAATCGGTTCTCCTTTTCTGAAATACTCCATTTCCTGACGCTTAAATAAAATTTTGTCTTGTTGTAATTGATTAAGTTGTTCCTGCTGATAATTAATTTGCTTTTTTATAGACACTAATGCCTGATCTCTTTTAATCGAAGCTGTCTTACTATTGCTATAAGCTTTTTTTAATTTGATATCTTGTTCTTTATGTCGCGCCAATAATGCCCGTTGATTCGATTGATTTAAATCAGCTTCAGCATTATAAGAGTGGTTTCTTTTTATTACTTGCATATTACGATCTAGAGCTTCATAACCATAACGAATATGAGCAGGTGTGACCGATGTACTAATATTGGCAATACCATGTTGGTCATAATAAAGATACCAAACCGCTTTAGGTGTGTCGGCAATAGCAACACTAGAGGGTAAGAAAAAGAGTGATCCGAAGGAAATAATGCCTATAGATACAGACAAACAGTTCCTGTAAAAGGCATATTTCATCCTGTCATTCATTGAAAATCCCCAAAAAGATAGCTAAGTCGCTTATTTTTAAATATTTAATCTTCATTATATTAATTATTATTTAGCTGAATAAAAATATAGTCATTATAAAAAAAATGATAATTTTAATTAAAGTGTGATGAGGTTAAAAGTTATTGTTTATAAATGAGAAAGTAGACAAAAATGCCTCATTGAAAATAGAACGTGAGATATGTTAAAAATGCGTATAAATGTGTAAAAACAAATTTAAGTTAAATTGCATTTATATTTTATTTTTATGGGGATGGAAGATTAAATGGAAGATGCATTCCAAAATCTGAAAGTAATGGTGATTGATGACTCAAAAACCATTCGCCGTACAGCAGAAACCTTATTACAGCGCGAAGGCTGTGAAGTCATTACTGCTGTGGATGGATTTGAAGCTTTGTCCAAAATTGCAGAAGCAAATCCGGATATTGTTTTTGTCGATATCATGATGCCTCGTTTAGATGGTTATCAAACTTGTGCTTTGATAAAAAACTCTCAAAATTATCAGAACATTCCCGTTATCATGCTCTCTAGTAAAGATGGTTTATTTGATCAGGCAAAAGGGCGTGTGGTAGGTTCAGATGAATACTTGACGAAACCTTTTAGCAAAGATGAATTGTTAAACGCGATTCGTAATCATGTAAGTTCATAAACAATAATTTGAGGGCAAAAAAATGGCACGTATTCTCATTGTAGATGATTCACCAACAGAAACTTTTCGTTTTAAAGAAATCCTAACCAAACATGGTTATGACGTGCTTGAAGCATCAAATGGTGCAGATGGTGTAACTCTTGCAAAGGCAGAGCAACCAGATCTTGTATTGATGGATGTGGTAATGCCGGGTGTAAATGGTTTTCAGGCAACACGTCAGATTACTCGTGATGAAGACACTAAGCATATCCCTGTTGTTATTGTGAGTACTAAAGATCAGGCAACTGACCGTGTATGGGGCAAGCGTCAAGGTGCAATCGATTATTTGATTAAGCCAATCGAAGAAAATCAATTGATTGATGTAATTAAACAATTTCTAAATTAACTCATCCATCCATAAAAACATAAATAACGGGCATTTTGTACCCGTTTTATAGGATCGAGTATGGCAGCGAATGGATTTATCGAGTTACTTCGTTTGTCTAAACGGGGTAATAAGAATTACGCTTCAGTTCAAAATGAAGCACAGCGATGGTCAGGAATTGCTTTTGAAATGAGAGGGCAATACTTCGTCGCACCACTTGGGGAAGTGTCAGAAGTAATCTATCCACCAAAATATACACCTGTTCCAAATACCCAAAGTTGGGTAAAGGGATTGGCAAATATTCGAGGAAGATTACTTTCAGTGTCTGATTTGGCGCATTTTATTTTAGGGCAACGAAGTTCATTTTCGTCAACTCAAAAAGTATTATGTATTAGCCATCGCGACCAGTATGTGGGGTTGGTCGTGGATCAGGTTTTGGGGATTCAGCACTTTAATAAAAAAAGCTTTTTTTCTCAAAGCTTAGACTTAGAGGAAAATCTAAAAGAATATTGCCAAGGTTATTTTCATCAACATAACCAGCATTGGCATGTCTTTTTATTTAGTCGTTTATTGCAAAACCCACATTACATGAATGCATCGACAAAATTTATAAACTAATTTTTACGCTGTGAAAACAGAGTATTTTTCTGGGGAAAAGCTATGGGCTTTAAGCTTAAAAAGAAAGGCAGTAGTCGGGTTGCGTCCGAAAAATCGGGTGTCAATTTTATTGCAACAATCCAGTCAAGAATTGAGCAGTTTGCCAGTTTATTTGGGGAAAGTGAAAAGTCCAAGCCAATCCTATATGCAGCACTTTTATGTTTTGTGCTTGCATTAGTTTCTCTAGCCTATCTGTTCTATAACGTTCCACGTCATAACCAGTTAATTCGAAGTCTCGGTGAGTTGCGTTTGTTATCTCAAACGATTTCTAAACAAGCAACTGAAGCAACTGAGTCTGGCTCTCAAGAGGCAATCACCAAGCTACAGCAGTCTCAAAAAGACTTTAATGAAAACTTACTTGAGATTGAAAATATTCACGGTAAATCGACTGATGAATATCAAAAAGTTCAAGTTATGTGGACTGAACTTTCAAAAAACATCGATTTGATTTCAGCACATCAAAAAGTCCTTAACCAGTTATATGACACCAACATCTCTATTAGCGAAACCGTCCCTGAGATTCAGGCAGAATATAACTTGATGGTTGACCAAATGGCGCGTCAAGGTTTGCCAAGTAGTCAGGTAATTATTGCTAAAAACCAGGTATTTATTGCCGAACGTATTTTACGTTCTATTAACTCGGTATTAAGTGGTACCGATGGCAATGTATCGACTAGCGATTTTGGTGTAGACATTGATACGTTTGGTACGTATTTAAATGCTGAACTTAATGGTAATGCTGAATTGGGTGTTGATCGTATTGCTGATCCGGCTTTACGTGAATCATTAGAAAGTATTAAATCTGAATATGACAAAGTCTTAAAATCTGCTGCTGCCACGGTATTAAAAAATGGTAACCAGATTGTCAATGTTCGTCAGGCATCTTCTCAGATCTTCTCTAAATCAGATGTGATGTTAGATAACTTGGGGCATTTATCTGATGTAGCAAGAAAGAACTGGCTTACTTTATTGTTAGGTGCGGTGCTAATCAGTTCTTTAGCAGGCTTAATCTTCTCTGTATTTAAATTGATCACATTACGTAGTGTGATGGATAAGCAACGTGTTACTCGATTACAAGACGAATATGACCGTAACCAAAACGCGATTTTACGTTTACTTGATGAAATCGCCGATCTTGCAGATGGTGACTTACGTTCATATGCAACTGTATCTGAGGATTTTACGGGAGCAATTGCCGACTCGATTAACTTTGCGATTGACCAACTACGTGACCTTGTATCCCGTATTCATGAAACCTCTCAAGAAGTTGCTCGCTATACGCAAGATACGCAGAGTATTACGAACCAATTAGCAGAGGCGTCTGAGCATCAGGCTCAAGAAATTGCTGGTGCATCAACAGCAATGAATGAAATGGCGCAATCGATTGACCAAGTATCTTCAAATGCATCTGAATCTGCTGAGGTAGCAGAGCGTTCGGTACAAATTGCCTCTAATGGTGCGCAAGTGGTAAACCGTTCAATTGAAGGTATGGACACAATCCGTGAACAGATTCAAGAAACGTCTAAACGTATTAAGCGATTGGGTGAGTCTTCACAAGAAATTGGTAACATCGTATCGCTCATTAACGATATTGCCGACCAAACTAACATTCTTGCATTAAACGCAGCAATTCAAGCATCTATGGCTGGTGAAGCAGGCCGTGGTTTCGCCGTAGTTGCTGACGAAGTACAGCGTCTTGCAGAGCGTTCTGCATCGGCAACTAAACAGATCGAAACTCTGGTTAAAACAATTCAGACTGATACAAATGAAGCTGTTATTTCGATGGAACAAACCACCACTGAAGTTGTGCGTGGTGCAAACTTGGCAAAAGACGCGGGTATTGCCTTGGATGAAATTCAAAAAGTATCGGGTGACTTGGCAAACTTAATTGCCAGCATTTCTGATGCAGCAAAACTTCAATCTGCATCTGCCAGCCATATTGCGACCACCATGACAGTCGTACAAGAAATTACTTCACAAACGACAACTGCAACCTTTGATACAGCACGCTCTGTTTCTGAACTAGCAAACATGGCAGAGTCATTACGTGAATCGGTAACGGACTTTAAATTACCTGATTAAATTGGGGATGAGAATAGCTGTTTCAGTACCGCTATTCTTCTAAAAAGTATTAACAACACCAGATAAATATTGGGGAAACAGCTATTTTTCTGGTGTTGACTCTGTCGTTTTTCTCCATTTAGGAGACAAGCAAAAGAAGCCTTTGCTATGAAAGAAATATTAAAAACTTTAACTGAAGCAATGATGCTACCGGAAGATAGCTACTCTCAACAAGATGATGAATTTCTTGAAATATTTGTCGAAGAAATTGAAGAAATTTTTGTTGAATTACAATCTTTGATTCACGAATGGATGCAATCTGAAAATGTTGCTACGCTTACTGAAATCCGCCGTCATTTTCATACATTGAAAGGTTCAGGGCGAATGATTGGGGCCAAATCTTCTGCTGAGCTTGCTTGGACTGTGGAAGATACGCTTAATCGGGTAATCAATCAGAGTCTCGGATTAACTCCTGACATCCAACAATATGTTCAGTTGGTATTTAAGTTCTATTTCTTTAAGTTAGTAGATGACTTCAAATCAAAAAAAAATCATACCCTAGACTTTAGGCCCCTAATTTTATTGGGACAACAATTACAGCAACAGCAAAGTATAGAACCCGCGTTAGACGAACTTTTATTATTATCAGATATTCTTACTGCTGAAACTCAAACTGGTTTAGAAGCGAATGACTTAGAACCAGAATCTACAGAAGTTTTAACTATTTTGACTCCAGAAGTTGCTATAGAAACTGAACAGACTCTTGCTGAAACCTTAATTTTATTTATGGAAGAAGCAGAAGAGCACTTAGCGACAATTGATCAGTTTTTGGAAAAAGAAATACATCAGCATGAAAGTTATAATGCTCTAATACGTGCGTTACATACATTACGTGGCAGCTCTGCCATGGCTCATGTAGAACCAATCTTTGAAGCTAGTACCAAAGTTGAGCATTTATTTAAAATACTATTACAAGAAGAGCTTTCTTCTCATTCAGAAGAAGTTTCATTACTCCGTGATTATCGTCAGTTTATTCGAAATAGTTTAGATCTATTGGCTGCACATTGCTCTACTGAGCAATTGGAATCTGATCTACAAAAATTTAATCAGGTTTGGGATGCTTACATGGAGCAGCATGGTGAGCATTCGAGCCCACTCATGCCTCCACATGGTTTAGTGTCTCAGCTATTACAGCTAGATGTTGCTGAATTACTTGATGCGGAATTAGACTTTGAGAAGGGAATACGTACAGAGTTTCCTCATTATCTTGAACGTTTAAGTGAACAAGCAGATGTTTTGCTGCAACATACTCAGTCGCAGGCAATGATTGGTTTATATGAATATACTAACCAGTTGAAAGAAAGCTACGACATATTGCTTGATCGACCTGATTTATTGCAATCAGATTATATTTTTGAAATTTATCAAAAAGCGCACCAACAATTAATTCAGTTATTTGATGCATTAGCTGCGGGACAAAGAGTAAGTATCATCGAGCAACACCAAAATGTCTTGGATGAGCTAAAACTATATACTCAATATATTCCAAATCTTAATTCCGAATCATTAGAAACTCATCAAGACGTTTTTGAACCATTGTTTAATGCTGAAGTTGAACAAACGGCGAATGAACCTCTGATAGAAAATGTATTCACTGATCAGGTCACCATAGGACAGAGTGTACAACTAGATCGACAGTTTATTTCGTCTGAGCATGTAAACCGTCATTTTGATCCAGATCTTTTAGATATTTTTCTTGAAGAAGCCGATGAGTTGCTTGAGGGAATGGATACAGATCTTAATCTTTGGGTTAATGATCAAGAAAACTTTGCCGCTCTCAATAATCTGATGCGTTATTTGCATACCTTAAAAGGTGGGGCAAATATGATTCAGGCAACTTATATTGGTTTAATTGCACATGAGTTAGAAAGTATTTATGAGCGTTTAATTCAAAAACAGTTGATAGTTTCGTCTGCTCTCATTGATTTTATTCGACTAGTTCAAGATGACTTGGCTGACCGTCTTCAAATAGTGCGTGAACAGCACCTAGATTATGCTGCTTCTCATACTATTCAAGCACTTAAAAATGCAGGTCAGGTATTTGATTCTCATATTAAAGAGAGCAAAACAGAACCTGAAACGTATGTTATACCTGAATTAAATTTTGAAGTATTACAACAAGAAGCGATAAATAATACGGCGTTAAACCTCAGTGAGTTAACTTCTGCTTCTGAGCAGATTGCTGAGTCTAGTAATCAACTTGTTGAGCAAACTGAATTACAGGTTCTTTATGCTGATCACGATCATACAGAGAGTATCCCAGATCAGGATATTAATTCTGTTGTCGAGCAGACATTCATGGAGGAAGCGGCCGAACTATTAGAAATGGCCGATCACTTATTAAAACAATGGTTCGAGCAACGTACTAACCGTAGTATCTTGCTTCAACTACAAAGGGCAGTGCACAGCTTGAAAGGCGGTTCCCGTATGTTGGGACTTGAAACCGTGCAAGCGATTGCTTATCAACTTGAGAATGCTTTTGAACAGTTTGCGCTTCATCATTTCAGCTCAAATATTTATGACAACTTATTAGAGAGTGCAATTGTCTGGTTAAAAGAGGCAATTTTTAAACAAAATTATCAACACTTCGATGGTTTACAACAAAGTCTGGAAAATATCCAGTTCATTGAAACAGCAATTCAAATTCCTAGTAAGTTAACTAGAACTGATCTATTCAGCACGGAACCTGTAATGAGTTTTGTGCAAGGTGACGGTACAGAACCACCGCCAATGATGGGTGAGTGGGAACAAGTACAACGCCTTGATCAAAATAATGAGATGATTCGAGTCTCGGCAGATTTAATTGAAAAAATGATTGATCTGTCTGGTGAAAATTCGATTAACCGTTCGCGAATTGAAATGGATTTAAGCCAATTTGGTCATACCTTAGCGGAAATGGAATTGGCTATTCAGCGACTTGCAGATCAGTTGCGTCGAATGGAAGGCGAATTAGAAACCCAAATTATTGCAAAACACGGTATTGAGAACTCACGTTATACGGAATTTGATCCTTTAGAGATGGACCAATATTCTTCATTAAATCAGTTATCAAAGTCTCTTGCCGAGTCTGCATCGGATTTAGTAGATTTTAAAAATACATTATCTGAAAAGATCAGAGACACTGAAGGTTTATTGGTACAGCAATCGCGTATTCAGGCTGAAATTCAAGAAGGTCTTATGCGAACACGCTTAGTACCATTTTCTCGATTGTTGCCTCGTCTGCAAAGAATTGTGAGGCAGACTTCTACCGCGTTAAATCGACCAGCAGAGCTTTTTGTTAATAATACAGAAGGCGAGCTGGACCGGACAATGTTAGAACGTTTGGTTACGCCACTTGAGCACATGCTTAGAAACGCAATTGACCATGGACTAGAAGACCGTGCGCAACGTGAGCAAGCGCAGAAACCAGAAACGGGACGTATTGAACTCAATATTCATCGTCAAGGTACAGATGTTGTAGTTACATTTAAGGATGATGGGCAAGGTATTGATATCGAGAAGGTTCGTCAAAAGGCGTTAATGTCTGGTTTGATTAATCCAGAGCAAGTATTAGAACATCAAGATATTTTACAGCTGATTTTCCATCCTGGTTTAAGTACAGCCGATCAAGTCACTCAGATCTCAGGTCGTGGTGTAGGGCTGGATGTCGTGCAAAGTGATATTAAGGCCTTAGGTGGCCATGTGAGTGTCGACTCTGTATACGGGCAGGGAACTGTCTTTACCATACGTGTTCCAACGACAGTAGCTGTTAGTGATGCTTTAATGGTTAAAGTTGCTGATCAGCAATTTGCAATTCCATTGGCTCAGATTGATCGAATTGTACGAGTTTCACCAGCATCATTAGAACAATATTTCGGAAGTGCACAAGAGCTCTTTGAATTTGAAAATAAGCGTTATCCATTACGTTATTTATCTGAGTTTGTTGGTAATCAACCAATTCCGCGCTTAAGTGGAATGATGTATTCATTACCAGTATTAATGATTAAGGCAAATAATGGACAAACCGTCGCATTATTAATTGACCAACTGATTGGCTCACGCGCACAGATTGTAGTTAAGCCAATAGGACAACAATTCTCTAGCATTGGTGCGATTGCAGGAGCAACTATTTTAGGTGATGGCCAAGTTTGTCTAATTTTAGATGGACAAAATATTGCTCGCCAAATTCAATCTACTCGCCGACATAAATCGCTTAATGAAACTATCTATAGACAACGCGAGTCTGACGAGCGACGACTTATCATGATTGTAGATGACTCGGTAACTGTACGTAAGGTGACGTCTCGCTTACTTGAACGTCATGGCTATGATGTAGTTACAGCTAAAGATGGGGTTGATGCCATTGAGCAGTTGGAAAATATTAAACCAGATCTCATGTTACTTGATATTGAAATGCCGCGAATGGATGGCTTTGAGGTACTTAACCTCGTTCGACATCATGATCTACATCAAGATATGCCAGTGATTATGATTACATCACGAACTGGTGAAAAACACCGTGAACGAGCATTTACTTTAGGTGTGAACCAATACATGGGTAAACCTTTCCAAGAAGAAGACTTACTTCACAATATTGATGCGTTATTCATGACATTTGAAGGGGGACTTGCCTAATGAAAAGTAATATAAGTACATCCTTAATTAATGAAATGGACCAGCAAGAGCTTCAGCATTTAATTACTGTCTCAACTGGTTTTATTGATGCATATATTATTGAATGTCATCAGCAAGTACCGATGCTATTACCGCAAAATATAGTGTTATCTGCTATGGATGTTAAAAACGGTATCAAGCATATTGAATGGCATGATGTAAAACTCCCTGTTTATTCGGTTCACAACGAAATAGATTCTCGAGCAGTAGCTTTAGTCATTGAAAGCGAAGACATTAGTCAACGTTTTGCACTTGTGTGTAAATCGATGCCAGTTTCAGTTCGTCTGCGTATTTCTGAAGTCGTAGATGAAAATGAAAATATACAAGAGTCTTTACAGCACCCAACTGTATTTAAATATATTCGTATGGACAATCAACGCTACCATGTTCCTAATTTGCAATATATTCAAAATTCATTTCATCTATAAAAAAAGGAACTCATTTTGAGTTCCTTTTTAACTTTTACTTAGCTAATAAATTTTCCAAAATTTGCTCATAAATATCAGTTAGTGGATCAAGGTCTTGTACATCAACATGTTCGTTAATCTGATGAATTGTTGCGTTTAGAACACCTAATTCCAATACCTGTGCGCCTGTTGGAGCAATAAAACGACCATCAGAAGTACCACCACTCGTTGAAAGCTCAGTTTCAGTACCCGTTACGTTCAAAATAGCAGTTTGCGCTGCATTAACGAGTTCACCCACAGGTGTTAGGAATGGTAAACCAGAAAGATTCCAAACGATTTCGTACTGTAAACCGTGTTTATCTAAAATCTCATGCACACGTTGTTTAAGTTGTTCTGCTGTTACTTCTGTTGAATAACGGAAGTTAAAAGTAACTTCTAGTGCACCAGGAATGACATTTGTTGCGCCAGTGCCAGCATGAATATTTGAAATCTGAAATGATGTTGCTGGGAAATATTCATTTCCATTATCCCAAACAGTTTGGCACAGTTCTGCTAAAGCTGGTGATGCTTCATGAATTGGATTGCGCGCCAAATGTGGGTAAGCCACATGACCTTGCTTACCTTGAACTTTTAATACGGCATTAAGTGAACCACGACGACCATTTTTAACAATATCACCCAATTTATGAGTACTAGAAGGTTCGCCTACCAAACACCATGTCATCTTTTCGTTACGTTTTTCAAGAGTCTCAATCACTTTAACCGTACCGTTAATAGCAGGTCCTTCTTCATCAGAAGTAATTAGAAAAGCAATCGAACCCTTGTGATCAGGATGTTTTGCGACAAAACGTTCAGATGCAACGACCATAGCTGCAAGTGCTGTTTTCATATCGGCCGAACCACGACCATATAATTTTCCATCGCGAATTTCAGGTACAAACGGATCTGAATTCCATGCTTCTAACTTACCTGTCGGAACTACGTCAGTATGACCGGCAAAACAAAATACAGGTTCTTCAGTTCCGCGACGCGCCCAAAGATTGTCAACTTCACCAAAACGCATTGGTTCAATATGAAAACCAATTTTGGCTAAACGGTCTGCCATGATGGTTTGGCATGTATGATCAATAGGAGTAACAGAAGGTTGTTGTAACAGTTCTAAGCTAAGCGAGAGAGTGTCTGAATGGTTCATACCGAAAATTGCGTGCTGATCAGGTGAAATATAGTCCGATATAATAGGCGAATCTCTAAGGGATGGGTACGTAAAAATAAAAAAACCTTATCGGAATGATAAGGTTTTTGAAGTAACAACTCTAACTTACATTTTATCTTGTGTTTTTTCAGCAGTATTTGTTACAGCATCACCTGCTTTAGAAACATCTTGCCCAAAACCTTTAAACGTATTACACCCTGTTAAAATAACAGCAACCATTACAGACGCAGCTAAAACTTTTTTCATCATTTTCTCCGTTTAAATTTAATAATGAAGTAAATTTAGATTAAAAAACAAACGGAAAAAGAAACATGACTGTTTAATAGTAAAAACGTTATAAAATGTTTCTAGAAGCTTAAAACTTATTGTTAATTAGCTTAATTTTTGCAGGTGAGGCTTAATGTTTAAGTACGAAGGATGTCTAAACATATAAAACAAAACCTCTTCACTATTTTTACAATATAGACCGTCTGTCCACCAATGTGCTGGATTTGAAGTCTGCTCTTTATTTGGACACAACCATTCGTGTCTTTCCAATCGATAAAAAGAAGAATGGGGAATGGTAGTCCCCCAATATCCCAGACGACGCTTTAAATTTATCCAGTCTGGTAGCGACTTTTGAGAATTTAACTGAAGTGGTAGGTAGAGTTGTCCTTTTAAAACCGCAAAACGTTGTTGAATCCTAAAATTTAATGCCTCACAAAATTGGAATTGCTTATTCGTAAAATGATAAAGCTTCTTGCTTAAAGTATCTTGACGGTTTAATCCAATCCATTGCTCTAAATGTAAGTCTGCCTCGCCCAAATAGTATTTTAACGCGACCTCCCAATGTTCAATTTGTTGATTTTCTTTATTTAAAATTAAAAAATCCAGTTCACCTAAAGTTTTTGCTCCATCAATTTTTTGAATACTGTGACCTAAGAGTTGGTAAGGATGATAATTATCCTCTTGTAGCCAGAACCAAAGTAAATTCTCAAAGCGTAAGCCTAAGCGTGTACTTTTAAGTTGAGATAAAAACTGGATTAAAGGCTCTGGTGACTGATCGAGCTCTTTTAAACGTGGTAAATAATTTTGGAAATGCTCTTCCCATATTTCGGTTGGGTGCAGCTTAAAGTCGTGTTGTATAGAAAAACTTTTTGGTAATTGGCAAAGTAAATTTGGACTAGCAATACAAAAAGCCAGCTGTCGCACTATAGGATGTTGAAATTGAAGCCATGGTTCGAAATAGGAAGTTTTCACTGAGGCAATATTCATATATTTAATACTCGAAGTAATTCATCCTAATTTCATACGGGATCAACAAACAATATTAGAAAAACACTTTATACTAAAGCTAACAGCAGGTTAAGGTTTATATATGCGAACATTGTTCTGGCGCTCTTTGGTCGTGATTTTTATCACGCTAGGCATTATTGGAGCAATTTTACCAGGTATGCCCACAACAGTGTTTTTGATTCTGGCTGCATGGGCAGCTTCAAAGGGATGGCCACAAATGGATGATTGGTTATTAAACCATCCCAAATACGGCCCAACATTACGTGATTGGCGAGCCAATGGTACAGTACCACGTAAAGCCAAATGGATTGCAAGCATAATGATGGCAATCAGTGGCCTTATAATGCTATTTACTTCAGCACCGCTTTGGGTCAAGGTTTTTACTGATACTACCATGTTCATCGTTGCAGTTTGGTTATGGCTACGCCCTGAGCCAAAATTAAAAGATTGATAATCTTTTAATTTTGGCGCAAGACAAGCAGTGAAACTGCGCGTAGATAAGAGAAGATTGATAATCTTTTAATTTTGGCTCAAGACAAGCAGCGAAACTGCGCGTAGATAAGAGAAGATTGATAATCTTTTAATTTTGGCGCAAGACAAGCGGTGAAACCGCGCGTAGATAAGAGAAGATTGATAATCTTTTAATTTTGGCGCAAGACAAGTTCTTCATATAAATTTTTACTTAAACTCAAAGTATTTGAGTTGATATAAGAGAATAAGTTCAATGTCTCAATTTAAGCTCGAAGATGCAGATGTCCTCATCGATTTAGTAAATCAAACATTAACTTTGCCTAAACATAATAAGTTTTATGTCATTTCTACCGGAAAGAACGGAATCGGTGAGCAAGAGAATACTGGTAGGACTCCACGTGGATGGCATAGGGTTGCAAAAAAAATTGGTGCACAATCTCCTCAAAATGCGGTTTTTATTGCACGTAAGCCCACAGGGGAGGTCTATAGTAGTGAACTTGCAGCACAATTCCCTGAACGAGATTGGATATTGTCACGCATTCTTTGGTTAGATGGCTTAGAAGAAGGCTTTAATAAAGGTGATGGCCACGACACCATGCAGCGTTATATCTATATTCATGGCACACCTGATAAAGAACCGATGGGTGTTCCCATGTCACATGGATGTATTCGAATGCGTAATGAAGAAATCATTGAGTTGTTTGATTTAGTCGCTGAAGATGCATTGGTTTATTTGTCTGAGCAATCTTTAACCTAAAATAAGATTTTAAAAATTCTTATTTAATTAGCTGAATGATCAAAATATTAAAATAAGTGCTTAAATAAAATACAAAAAATTGTTTTTTACTTAATAATGACTTATTTTTAATCATTCATTCGCATTTTTTTGAAAAGTTGTCGAAAAGCGTTTGACACCTGTTAAAGATTCTCTATAATGCACCTCACAAACGATGAAGACGTTAAGGGCGCTTAGCTCAGTTGGTAGAGCGTCTGCCTTACAAGCAGAATGTCGGC
>NZ_JBQENP010000005.1:139903-268103 GCF_052044755.1 Acinetobacter sp. 22512
GAATACCGGCCTGTCACGCCGGGGGTCGCGGGTTCGAGCCCCGTCCGCTGCGCCATTCTCTTGATTCCCTTGTCTAGAGAATGTAGAGTATAAAGATACATTCGCTATCTTTTCTCATTAAGGGCGCTTAGCTCAGTTGGTAGAGCGTCTGCCTTACAAGCAGAATGTCGGCGGTTCGATCCCGTCAGCGCCCACCATAATTTCTATCAGAAATTTAAAATCTCCTAAATTCATAATATCTTTAAGTTATTCTTTTTATTGATCGCTAGTTCTTAATTTTTTAGCATTAGTGTTTTTTTACTCTTGCTGTTGATGGGCTTCCTCCTCCTTATTAAATTTCTTTATTAGTGGCTAAAGATATGAATCTAACCTGCAATTTATGATCTTCAGCTTAGATCAACTTTGTATTTGTACAGATCACTAATATTTTTACAAATAAAAAAACTGCTATTTTTTAAATAGCAGTTTTTTATTAAATTATTTTTAATATTCGTTTAAAAGCCATCCACTCGTATACGCGAAATATTCACGTAACCATGCATTGTAGCGAGTAGCTAATGGTGTCTCGGCCGCTACCCCATAAACTTGGGTATAGCCCTGTTTTTTTGCAATTGCTATTGCTCGAGGAATATGAAAATCACTTGTCACAATAGCGATTGGCTGGTCTAAGGTAATGTGGTGCTGTTCTAATAAGGGTTTACTATTTTTTAAGTTAAGCTCTGTGCTGGTACTTTTATCTTCAAGGATCATTTGATCTCTTGCGATATGATACTTTTGTTCAAGATAACGAGACATAACCAATGCTTCGCTTTCTTTTTCTGAAAAATCAAGACCACCTGTTAGAACAATCTGTGCTTGCTGCTGTTTTAGGGCTAGAGGGGCGGCCGTATCTAAACGTTTTGCAAGAATTGTGGATGGCTGACCATTCTCAACACCGCTTCCTAAGACAATAATTGCTTTTACTGGAGGAATATTATTTGAAGTATCTTTATTTTCTTTAATAAAGCTAAAGAAATAGCCTAAGCCAATTAACCATATCCAGAAGCATAACCATCCAAAACGCCAAAGTGTGTGTAAGCGATAGTGATAGAAGAAAAAGCGTTCTAAATGATAATAAAATAAGGAATATAGGCAGAAGAAAGCACCTAGAATTAAAGGAATAACGGTTCCTACATTAATTTTATTGAGACAAATTAGAACTAATCCATCTAGAAATAAAATCGAACCAATGATTGCTAGGAAAATACGGATCCACTTACTGACTTGCATTGTGCTTAGAGTTGCAATTTAAATTGCAGACAGTGTATGCAAAATCATTCTGAATGCAATAAAAAACCGAGTAAAGCATTTAAGCTATTACTCGGTTTTAGTTTTTATTGATCTTTAATAAACATCACGGCGGTAACGGCCTTGTTGTCTTAAATCATCTACCTGTTCTTCACCTAGAATTTCGATAAGTGCTTGATCGACTCCACTTGCCATACCATCAATACTACCGCATACATACAGAACAGCACCGCGTTCTACCCAGCTTACTAATTCTGCTGCATTCTGACGGATTACATCTTGAACATACATGCGTTGTTCTTGATCTCTGGAAAATGCTAAATCGAGGCGTTTTAACATTCCTGTGGTTTTCCATGCTTCAATAGTTGATGCATAGAAGAAATCACATGCTCTTTGACGTTCACCAAAAATTAACCAGTTTTCAGTGTAATCATGACGCGTACGGGTGTGTAATAGGCTCATTAAGCCAGCAATACCTGTTCCGTTACCAATACAAATAATAGGGCGGTTGTCATCAATAAGATGGAATGATTCATTGGTACGAATACGCAAGGCAATTTCATTATTAACTTGCGTATATTGAGTAAGCCAACCTGAACCTAAACCTAAGTTGCCAGACGCATCATATTGTTGGCGTACAACCAAACGAAGGACTTGCTGAGAAGGAATACTCGCAATCGAATACTCTCGCGTTGGTAGTGTTGGGAGCTGCTCTAATAAATGATCCAAATTGGCAAATGGTTCAATTTCACCAGTTAAATCTTTATTCCAAAGTGCTTTTTCGATTGAAATCTGCAATGAATCAACTTTTGAATTTTTAAGAATATGATGCTTTTGCAAAAAAGCATGAATGCGCTCAGGACTATTACCAGGCTGGATTTCAGCAATATCACCCGCTTGCCATATCGCTTCATGATTTGCTTTAAGTTCAATATTATAAGCAGGCTGACCTAAGCTATTTGGATTGAGTAAATCACGTTGCTGCAATGTCCAACTATCAAATACTTTTTCCAGATTTACAGCATGTAAATCTAATTTGGTTGCTTTAGCGAGAGATTGATTCCAATTTTGAATATCCGATGGGTTTGCATTATCAACTTCAATTGTATTGAAGAGAGCATGGGCACCATTTGCTTTAAGCCAAGCATCTACTGCATGGCCAAAACTACAATAAGTGTCTGGATATTCTTTAGAGCCCAGCGCTAGAACAGCATAGTTGATGTGCTTAAGATCCACATTCAATTTTAAAAGTTTTTTAGCAAAGCTTGTAGCAAGATCAGGAGCATCACCAGTACCATAAGTACTGATCACGAATAAAACCTGTTGATGTTGCTCTAAATCAGTTTGTGTTAGTTGCTGTACAGGTTTTACCTGAACAGGTTGATGAGCTTCTTGTAAACTTGTTGCCGTGCTCCAAGCGAGTTGTTCAGCTACGCCTGTTTGAGTTGCATAAGTAATAAGCCAAGGCTTTGCATTTGGATCAATGTATTGTCCTGCTAAAGACTGACGAGCCGCCTGTGTTAATTTTTTCTGTTTACGGCGTTTAAGATACAGCATCCACCCAGTAACCAAGAACAAAGGCATTGCTAGAGAAGCAAGCATCGCAACGAATTGATAAATTGGTCCAAAGAAGCTACCGCGGTGTACGGGTAACATGCTGCTCATAATCTTTTGATTAAGCTTTTTGTCTTCGTAAAGCTCCATCTTTTCGATGTTGCCAGTTTGATAATTATAGATGGCTTGGTTACGTGCCCGTTCGTGTTGTGGGGTAGCATCGACAAAGGTTAACTCAATTTTTCCATCATCTTTTTTCGGTAAGCTTAATGTTAGAGTCGAATAATCACGTCCAACCTGACTATTGAAGCCACTCCATGTTTGATTAAGTGCTGTAATGAGTTGAGTATTATCTAATTGAGGCTCTGATTTTTTATCATTATTACGGTCAGATTGTTTACCTTGCTGCATTCCACGATTTTGATTTTGAGGAGCAGCGCCATGATCTTGTCGTTTAGGTTGTTCAACTCCCATCACTTTGAACATGCCACTACGCCACCAATCATAAGACCAATATAGGCCTGTACATGCGAAAAGAAGATAAAAAACAATGACCCATGTGCCGACAACAGCATGTAGATCCCAAATAAAATTCCGGCCTTTGAGTTTCGGTTTAACAGCAAGCCATTGACGAGCAGAGTGCTTTTTAGGCCAACGTAAATATAACCCACTGAGTACGAAGTAAATTAGCATGAGTGCGCAGGCACCAGTAATTTGTTTACCAACTTCACCTGCTGTTAAATTACGATGAATTTGTTGTATGAGTAACAACAACTTTCGGCCTTTAACATCTGGAAGAATCTCAGCGTTATAAGGGTTCACCATCATATTATAGCCACGGCGTTCACCTTCTTTTTCAATATTCACCACAGAAGAAGAGGTGGGGTCCTTGGCGATCGTAATGCTATTAATTTTGATTTCAGGTTGGGTTGTATTGAAATGCTGGTAAAGCTGAGCAGGAGTTAATTTTGGAGTGTTTTCAGCTTGAACAACATAACTATCAGAATTCACCCATTTTAAAATTTGTTGGTCATAAGAATAAATTGCCCCTGTAACACCCATAATGGATAAGATGAGGCCAGCAGTGATACCCAGAAACCAATGAATTTGAAATAAAATTTTTTTAAACATGGTCGAAAATGTAAATATGATGGAGATCTTGTAACGAAGTATAGCCGAAGATTGGGGAGATAATATGGATTTTGGAGATAATATTAATTTTCATTATCATTTATTTTTAGCTTAATAAAAAACCTCCCTAAGGAGGCTTTTTATAAAATCTAGAATTACAAGGTTTTTGGTTCGCCTACAGATTCTTTTAAGTGTGTGCGAATTGTGTTGAACGAGAAGTTTTTCGAATCCATGCGCTTAGGTAGGATATAAGCACCTTGTTGTTCTTGGCCTTTTGGATCTTTTACTTTGAAATTGACCAAAATAAAATCAGGTGTATTGTACCATTCGTAGATATTTTTCCATCCAATAGTACCTACGCCTTCTTGTAAGCCCATTTGTTGACGCATCACAATACCATGAGGCTGCACACCTAAACGAATACCTTTGATTTCCTGTACCGGAAATTCATTCATTTTGCGTTTAACGTACCACTCTAATCCGTATTTACGACCTAGGTAGTAAAGTACAACAGCGACAATAGCAACCCAGCAAAAAACAGTAGAGTAGTTCTTAATAAAAATAAGACCTAATATAGCTAGGGCTAAAACGACACCCATAATTGCCCAAATTTTTGTGCTGATTTTATTGGTGCTGCGCCAGATAAGAAGCTGTGCATTACGTTGTTCAGCTTCTGACACATCATAGGGAACAGGCTGAAGCGTATAAGCGTATAAAGTTTTCGCGGTCATAGTGCAAATAACAAATTGTAAACTGTTTTAAGTTTAGCATTAATTGGCATAAGTCAGGAAAGGATATTATGCCAATTTCATACTAATTTCCGACTCAAATTTATAACGATGCAAGCTCGCTGGCATCATTATCAAGATCATGACTTAGGCGTTGTTTTAGCATACTAAAACGGTTCAATACACCAAGCATGAGTGATAGCTGCTGTAAAATAATGAGTGATTTCTGGTCCTCTTCATTATTTTGACTCAAACGTTGACGTATCGTCTGGAGCATATTTTGTGCTGTAAGATCAGGCATCTCATCTCTTAATAATGCACCCTGAATATCATCTAGCGCTTGGTCTAAGAGTTTAAGAACAGCTTGATCTTGAATGCTTTCTCGATGTGCTCCAAGTGCGGCGATATAACTTAAAAATGTATGGTTTAAACATAAAAATTCAAAGATATCCGACTTACGGGTAGGGTCAAAGTCTGGCTCTGTTGCTAAAGTTGAAATAAGTGAAGCAACCTCGGCATCTGTATTATGAGCAGCTCGTCTTACAATACGGTAATTCAACGCATGATTGCGGCCTTCATGATATTGTTTAACAACTTCAGCTAAATAATTGCATTGAGCTTGTAATGAACGTCTGATGTTGCGAGGTAAGCGTCGGAATTTCCAGTCAGGCCAAATAAATGTCACCCCAAACCAAGCTAGGGCACATCCAATTAAAGTATCTACAAATCGCGGAATAGCAGCAGCCATTGCCGAGCCATCTAGATTAAAGTTAATTAATGCCAAAATTGTAATAAATGCGGTTGCTTGAGCATATTGCTTACTGCGTAACTCAAAAAACAGTACCCCGCTCAAGATCAACATTAATAGTTGTCCTTCGACGGAAGGCACGAGAAATACAATGGTAAGACCAACAATAATTCCGACTAATGTTCCGACAATTCGTAAGCGTAAGCGACGTTTGGTTGCGTTGAAGTTAGGTTGGCTTACAAATAGGGCTGTAAGCATAATCCAATAGCCGTACTCGATATTGGTCATTTGAATCAGCACATACCCAATAAAAAGAACAATTGAGACGCGAATTGCATGGCGGAAAAGTACAGATTCAGGAGTTAGATTTTGCTTTATTCGGATGACAATATCGTTCCATCCTTGTAAATCATCATCTTTAAGCTGGTTCTCTGCTTGTTTAACTTTATCAGACTGAATGTGTTGTTCCGTTTCTAAGTTGAGTAACTGAGAGTCGATAGATTTTAAATTTTGGTATAAAGCGAAGAGAGCATTTACCCATAACAGATCATAATGCTGATCACGTCTTAGTTTCTCTAAAGATAGTCTTAAGTTCTCAAAACTCTGCTTGAAGCGTTTGTTATGATTATAAGGTTTGCGTTGTAAAATACATTCGTTTAACTCTTGGCAAGCTTTGCCTTGAACCGCCAAAATTCGTTGAAATCTAAATAAAATATCACTGTGCTGAAAAATTTTGGCTAACTTTTGATAGTCGATATGGGCTGAGTCAGCACGCTCATGAATGTCTTGAGCGACAAAATAATAATGTAAGCTTCGGCGTGTATCTTTTTGCCCACGGTCACCTTTTAAACGAGTCAATAAAGCTGTTTTTAAGTCGTTAAAAATCGTAATTAACTTACCATTTTCTAATGACAGCTCAATCATACTTTGCTGATAGCTGGCAGGAGTCATATCTACATCAAATAAATTTGATTTTGCAAATAGAAAATCACCTAGAGATGCATAAGACGCTGCGAGTTTATCTTGAAGTTGGCGAACCGGAAATAGTAAAAAGCTAATAGTAGCAATGACGCCATACCAAGCAGCACCTGCAACTAAAAGAGCAGGTTGAATATACCAGTGATCAAAAAGGTGAACACCCAACATGGTATAGACCGAAACAACCAAACAGCCATAAGAAATAGTGGCGTAACGACGTCCTAATGAACCTAGTAAAATCCAGCCAATACATGAAGCAATCAACCCTAAAGCAAAAGCCATTGGGTAGGGGAAAAGTAGTTGTACAGAAGCTGCGGTAACGAAGAACCCAATATAAGTATAAATTAGGTTCATGATTCGCACGGAAAAGCGATCATCAATATCACTCAAACCTGCTGCGACTACACCTAAAGTGAGTGGAATAGTTGCTAATTGATAGCCTAAAAAATAAGGCACGAAAGCAGTTCCTGAAAAGGCTATCAGCATTCGCACGTTATACATAAATGTTGTGTTATAAGTCGCTCTTTTTAGGCGTTTAAACCAAGATTTCAAATGAAGTCCTTGCTGATCAACCTGAGTGATAAAGGATTTGTGTATTTCTACACCAATGTTGCACAAATCATACGATAGACAGTGTAAGCTTGTCTGTATGCAAATGAGTGAAAAATGAAATATCGTTATGTCTGAACAAACAGCCCAGCGTCAATACTCTATTGGCTGGATTATGTTGCTCGCTTTACTTACGGCTTTAGGGCCGTTATCCATTGATATGTACTTACCTGCGTTACCACAAATGGCCCATGATTTTGGGGTAAGTACGCAAATGGTGGCAAATACACTACCAGCTTATTTTTTTGGTTTAGCCATTGGGCAGTTGGTTTATGGTCCTTTAAGCGATCGTATCGGTAGAAAGAAACCACTTTACTTTGGCCTCGCGCTTTATGCAGTCGCAAGCTTATTTTGTGTAATGGCTACTAATGAATGGAGCTTGATTGCGGCCCGTATTTTACAAGCTTTAGGTGGTTGTGTTGGCGTAGTCATGGCTCGTGCAGCAATACGCGATAAATTGGACGTTCAAGGCTCTGCACAAGCTTTCTCAAGCATGATGATTGTCATGGGACTTGCACCAATTTTGGCTCCTATGATCGGAGCATGGATTTTAATTTGGTTTCCGTGGCAGGCTATTTTTATTGCGCTTTCAATTGTGGGTGCGCTGTGTTGGCTGTGCGTACATTTCTTTTTTAAAGAAACTTTGGCAAATGATAAAAGGCTTAAGCTATCACTCTATCAAGTGGTGACTTTATATGGAGCTATTTTCAAAGATGCGAGTTTCCGCTTACCTATGTTTGCAGGCTGTTTAACGGGGGCTGCATTATTTTGCTATATCAGTTCAGCACCTGCAGTGTTTATGGACCAGTACGGACTTAATCAGCAAGAGTTTGCTTACGTATTTGGACTAAATGCTTTTGGCATCATGTTGATGTCTTCTTTAAACAAGCATTTAACAACACGTGTTGAAATTACCAAACGCTTAAAATCGGGTTCCCTTGTGCAAGTGACTGGAGCCATCATTGTATTTATTGCTGGTTTAATCCCTGCAGCGCCTTTATGGCTTGTTATGGTAGGGTTATTTTTAGCTATTTCAGGCATTGGTTTAACAGGCCCAAATGCTATGGCGTTAGCAATGTCCAAACAAGGTGCTCGCGCTGGGACAGCAAGTGCAATTATGGGAAGTATGCAATTCGCTTGTGGCCTTTTAGGTGGCGTGCTTCTTAACTTCCTGATTTGGTCCGCATCGCTCAATATGGGCGTAATGATGGTGTTATTTACACTAAGTGGTTTTATTGTCGTATTGAAAGCGACACAACAGGTCAAAACCAAGCCATTCTCATAGCTTTTAGAGAATAGCCACTTATAGCTTATTCGTCTAGAAAAACTGTGAAATTTTCAACAGGTTCTCTAGGTGTAATAAAGGTATTTACAATGTGGTTAGGATCGGCATGACCTAATGCAATTGCACATACCAGTTCTTCGTCATCTGATGCACCTACTATATCTAAAACAATAGGGTGAAAATGATTCCAAGCTGCTTGTGGGCATGTATCTAAACCACGTGCCTTGGCAGCGACCATCACGTTTTGGATCATCATTGCGATATCCATTTTAGAGCCGATTCCCATCGTTTTATTTACGGTAAAGAAAAGGCCGACTGGTGCATCAAACAATTTAAAATTACGTAGCTGCTGTTCAGCCATTTTTTCTTTTTCGCCCTTTTTGATTTCGAGTAAACCGTAGAGTCCCCAGCCATTCTCGCGGCGGCGGTCAATAAAAGGGGATATCCATTTTTCAGGGTAATAGGCAAAAGTTTCTTTATATTGTTCTGCTAGTTCAGGATTTTTTGAAACTTCAATTTGTGCAGCACAGACACGTTCAACCATTTCATCACGCTTTTTACCTGTGACCACATAGACTTTCCATGGTTGGGTGTTCGTTCCAGAAGGTGCTCGACTTGCGACTCGTAATATATCTTTAATGACTTCTGGCTCAATTGGAGTATTTAAAAAAGCGCGGACAGAATGTCGAGAAGTGATAGCTTCATCAACGAGACGAACTTGTTCCAGATTCATGCGTACTCCTATATCTTTTCTTAAATACTTAATACTTTTTTGAAGTTTAATTTCATGTTTTGAAAGTACTTCATTTATAAGCAAAAAATATTAGAAAAGGGATATCCTTAAAGATATGATGATGTGTTTAGTTTGGATATAATGTCTAATTAACTCTAATGTGAATATGCCATTTTAGATCTAAATAGACAAAAAAGTATGATGTTTTTGACTATAAAAATAAATTTATAGCATCAGTTGGATTAAAAATCACTCAATTGAAAAAAAGGTATAATATGTTTAAAAACAGTAAAAAACAGATGGTTTTGGATAAAAAATAATCAGAAATAACATAAATTTTTAATGAAAAACATACACAAAATTTTAAATTTCTGCATAATACCGACTTTTTTACGCAGGTATGATTTCTCCATACTCATGTTAGGAAAGAAATGGCTGCATACAAAATCCCTTTACAAAAAGGATTTGAATGTAGAAATGGAGAAATACACGAGGAATAAGGAGCTTTACATGAGTTTACCGCTCATCAACAAGCAGTTCATGAAACAAGGATTGGCGATTACCATTGCAACCATGAAAATGAACGTAACTCACGCAACTACTGAGCCACAAGAAATACAACAGCTTGGTACAGATCTAAATGCACTCTTCTCCAATCAGAGGGAAAAGGGCGCAGATAGCCGCGTTATGGCGATGGCTCGTTACAGTCTTTGAAATTCATATCCATTTTAGACATTCGCTCTCAAGTATATGTAAATATGCTTATTGGCTTAAATCCAGATTTTTATAACTCGATTAATTGATGGGAATCATTAAACGAGCTGATTTAGCGGTGGTCATTTGTTAGTTTCCAAGTTTGTAGCCGAGTCGATGCATTCTGTTCACCCAAATGGGAATATGTTCAGTGGTGCGATGAATTCATTTTATCTGAAGGGTGCTTTCTCTCATGCGACCTTCAAAGGCTTAGTGCTGGGCATTATGTTGCTTAAACTTGTGACGTTAATTGCTATTCAAGTGACATTAAAAGTTTTTCCTTAAATGTACTGAAGAAGTCCCTATTTTGAGGGGCTTTTTTGTTTATTGCAGTATTTTGGCTTGTGCTATTAGCACATTAGCAAGAACGTAAGCGGACCGAGTATGAATGAACAACTCAATGCCACACTGATGTCGTGGGTACAATTTTTTAATGATCCTTTATGGGATTTTCTGGTTATTTTCTTGCTGGCTGTCGGTATTTTTTATACGGTCTTAACAGGGGCAGTGCAGATCCGCATGTTCTTGCAAAGTATCCGTGTCATGAAAAGCAGCCGTACAGAAGGCGAAGATGAGCATGGACTTACACCTTTCCAAGCTTTTGTAACGGGTCTTGCGAGCCGTGTTGGGGTGGGTAACATTGCAGGTGTGGCAATTGCGATTGCAATTGGTGGCCCTGGCGCTGTGTTCTGGATGTGGGTAACTGCTGTACTTGGTATGAGCTCTGCTTTTATTGAGTCTACACTTGCTCAGCTTTTTAAAGTTCGAGATAACAAGACTAAACAGTTCCGCGGTGGACCAGCTTACTATATTACCCAAGGCTTACGCAGTAAAACCTTTGGTGTGGTTTTCGCACTAGCACTCATCTTTACCTACGGTTTCGTATTCAACTCAGTCCAAATTAATGCGATTGCGAATGCTTCTTCACATGCTTGGGGTTGGGACAAAGCTAATCTTATTGCTCATTTAGGTGGTGTTGATCTAGAAATTTCATGGGTTGGCCTTGCGCTTGTTGTTATGGTTGCATTGGCAATTTTTGGTGGTATTAAACGTATCGCTAAATTTGCAGAGATGTTTGTACCTTTAAAAGCAGGTCTTTATCTAGCCGTTGCTCTATATATCGCATTAAGCAACTATGCAATTTTGCCTGATATTTTAAAGCTGATTGTGACTGAAGCTTTCCACTTCAATGCTGCGGCAGGTGGTTTCTTCGGTGCGGCAGTGTCAATGGCAATGATGCAAGGTATTAAACGTGGTTTGTTCTCAAACGAAGCAGGTATGGGGTCTGCGCCAAACGCAGCTGCTGCATCTGATGTAAAACACCCTGTAAACCAAGGTTTAGTACAAATGCTTGGTGTATTCGTAGATACGTTCATTGTATGTACGAGTACTGCAATCATCATCTTAGTTTCTGGCGTATACCAAGACGCAGGCTTTGTTGGTGTTGAATTAACACAACGTGCCTTAGAAACTCAAGTTGGGCATTGGGGATCTGATTTCCTTGCAGTTCTATTATTCTTATTCTGTTATTCAGCTGTATTAGGTAACTATGCTTATGCAGAAGGTAATGTACAGTTTATTAATAACAACCCGAAAGTCATGTTCATCTTCCGAATTTTCGTATTGGTGATGGTGTACTTCGGTGCAATCGGTAGTGTTCCACTCGTTTGGTCAATGGCTGACTTGTTTATGGGTATCATGGCAACCATTAACTTGATTGCAATTTTACTATTAACGCCAATGGCACGCACTTTGTTAAAAGATTACCGCGAGCAATTGAAACGAGGCATTAAAGAGCCTGAGTTTAAAATTGACAAGTATCCGGAATTGAAGAAAAAAGTTGATTCAGATATCTGGTAAGTTTCAAAAGGCCTCTTATACATAAGGGGCCTTTTTCATATAGGCGATAAATAAAATACTTGAGTCTAAATTTTAAACATGACAAATTAAATAAATTCACTACAGCTTTTCACGAAAGTAGCAACTAAAATTGCAATCCGAACTTAAACCTCATAGTACGAAGATGGGCCATGAAACAGCTTAAATTGTGGGTTCTCGGACTCTCTATGGTGTTGGCGGGATGCCAGACCACCACACACTTGTCTGCTGCTCTAAAACCGCAAATGACAGAAGCTTATGCTCGTCCTGTCGATCAACCTTTTGCAAGAATTAAAAAAATGCAAAAACGTCCTGTTGTTGCGCTTGTATTGGGTAGCGGTGGAGCACGAGGTTATGCTCATATTGGGGTGATTGAAGTTTTAGAACAACATGGTATTCGCCCGGATTTTATTGTAGGTACGAGTGCCGGTAGTATTGTTGGGGCAATTTATGCGAGTGGTAAAACACCTGCTGAGCTGCGTGATACTGCTTTAAAAATGAAAGCTGGTGACGTCCGTGATATTAGTATCGGATTAAAAGGTTTTTTTGATGGTAAAAAAGTAGAGAACTACGTTAACCAGCAAGTAAATAACATGCCACTCGAAAAAATGAAGATTCCAATGTATGTGGTGGCAACTGAACTAAAGCATGGCACTAAGACCGTATTTAACTACGGCAATACCGGTCAAGCCGTAAGAGCCTCTGCTTCGATTCCGAGTATGTTTGTGCCGACTAAAATTGGTAAATCTGAATATGTAGATGGTGGGTTGGTGAGTCCTGTGCCAGTTGAAGTGGCTCGTGATTTAGGTGCTGATGTCATTATTGCAGTTGATATTCTAGCTCAACCTATTTACACAGAAACTTCGAATGTCTGGGGACTATTTAATCAGAATATTAATATCATGCAAGGGCGTTTGGCAGCAGAAGAATTGCAATATGCAGATGTTGTTATTCAGCCAGATTTAAGAGAAAAAGCACATATTTTTGATGTCAAAGGCCGTGAAGCTACTATGAAATCTGGTATAGATGCAGCTAATGCCAAGCTTTCTGATATTCAGTTTGCTATTGATGAAAAAATAGCTGAACAAAATATGTCTACGGAAGGCTTGAGTGCTCAAAGCCAATAAATAAACGTTAATATTCTGAAAATTATAAAAAAAGCCCACATAGGGATTTTTTTATGGAAGTCTAAACCTTCAATTTTTGGAATAAAATTTTTTGTATATTAGAGATATGTTGGATATGCTGAAAACTCTAATGGTTAATATGAAATATTGTTGCCGTTTTTTAAAAATAATTGATTTGTAGTGTATTGAGGCTGACTGGATAAATGATACAGCAACAGGTTAAAAATGGCTTTCCAACATTAGATGATGTTCATGCTGCCGCAGAGCGTTTGGAGGGTTTAGTTGTAAAAACTCCCTTTGTTTTCTCAGAGACCATTTCTAAAACCTTAGGGGCTGAGATGTGGTTGAAATTTGAAAACTTACAATTTACAGCTTCATTTAAAGAGCGGGGTGCTCTGAATAAACTGTTGTGTTTATCTGAGCAAGAAAAGCAACATGGTGTTATTGCAGCTTCGGCAGGCAATCACGCACAAGGTGTAGCCTACCATGCTCAGCGGACAGGTGTGACTGCAACTATTGTAATGCCGAAATCTACACCAAATGTTAAGGTGCAACGAGTACGTGAGTATGGTGCGCGCGTTATTTTGCATGGGCAGGACTTTTCAGAAGCTGCTGCTGAAATGCATCGTGTTGCACAAGAAGAATCTTTAACGATTATCCACCCATTTGATGATGCTGAAATTATTGCGGGTCAAGGCACCATTGCACTTGAAATGCTTGCGGCTGTGCCTGATCTGGATATTTTGGTTGTGCCAATTGGTGGTGGTGGTTTAATTTCTGGTATTGCAATTGCTGCTAAAGCGATCAATCCAAAAATTAAAATTATTGGGGTGCAATCAGTTGTATACCCAAGTATGGCAAAACTACTTTGTAATTATCAACATGCGGTTTCAATGGGCTCTACTGTTGCTGAGGGCATTGCGGTAAAAACTCCAGGTGAGCTTACGACCCAAGTTGCTAAAGAATATGTTGATGACATTGTCGTTGTCACTGAAGACATGATTGAAGAGGCTATTGCACTCTTACTTAATATTGAAAAAACAGTATGTGAAGGAGCGGGGGCAACAGGTATTGCTGCAATTATGTCGCGTCCCGATCTGTTTTTAGGTCATAAATTGGGCGTGGTGCTGTCAGGTGGCAATATTGATACACGTGTTATGGTCTCTGTATTACAACGCCATTTAACCCGTACAGGTCGTATGGTTCGTATTCGTGTTGAATTACCAGACAATCCAGGTGCTTTAGCTCGTTTAACGGCCATTATTGCTGAGCAAGGTGGTAATATTTATGAGTTACGTCATGAACGCTTTGCGGCAACAAGCCGTGCCAAAGAAAGCGCTGTGAGCGTTGATGTAGAGTTAAAAAGTGCCTCGGACCTAGATTTACTCATTCAAGCAATGCAATTGGAAGGCTATATTGTTCGTAAAGAAGAGATTTAATCTCTGATATCACTGTGTTATAAAAGCTGTATATGGCTCTATCAAGAGTCATATACAAGGTAATTTAAATGGATTAAATTGCCAAAAAAGGGATTAATTTACAAAAAAACGATCAAATCCTTCAATGGAACAGGAAAAACTGACAATTCTCTAAACTTTACCCTTCACAATTTTAAGGTTTAGGTTTTAGTATTCCTTTCATTGTAAATTTGAAGAAATATAGGGATATCCACGCTCAATGTTCAAATCATTTTTTCCATCACCAAGGTATTTCTTTATATCTGCGGTCATTTGGATCGCGCTCAATATGGTGCTCTGGTACTCAGGTGGGAACACATGGGGAACTTTTATCGGCTTTGCTAAGGGCTACCATGATGTTCAACCACCATTAGGTGTGAGCCGTTTTTGGTCTCCCACTTTCTTATGGTTTTATGTTTGGTTTTTAGTCTCTACTGCGCTTTTTGCTGGTTTCTGGAGGACTATATCGAATAACCCTTGGCAACGTTGGTCTGTGTGGGGCTCGGCGTTTATTTTATTCAATATCTGGTTTAGCGTTCAGGTTAGTGTAGCTGTTAATGCATGGTATGGGCCTTTTTATAATCTCATTCAAAGTATGTTAGATCACGGTGGTGGTGATATTAATAAACTTTATATGGGAACAGTTACATTTCTTTTAATTGCGATGGTCGGTGTGACTTTAGCTGTTATTAATGCTTTTTTTGCTAGTCATTATGTATTCCGCTGGCGTACAGCAATGAATGAATATTACACAGAGCATTGGGAAAAGCTTCGTCATATCGAGGGGGCTTCACAGCGTGTTCAAGAAGATACCATGCGTTTCGCCTCTGTTTTAGAAGATCTGGGAGTGAATTTTGTTAAGGCTATAATGGTTTTAATTGCCTTTTTACCTATTCTTTTTGAACTTTCTAAACAAGTTAAAGTATTACCTATTGTAGGTGAAATTGATCATTCATTGGTCTGGGCTGCAATTGTATGGGCTGTTTTTGGTACTGTTCTATTAATGGTTGTTGGTATTAAATTACCTGGTTTACAGTTTAATAATCAAAAAGTAGAAGCAGCCTATCGTAAAGAACTTGTCTATGGTGAGGATCATGAGGAGCGCGCACAGCCAAAAACATTAAGAGAATTGTTCTCAAGTGTTAGGCTGAATTATTTCCGTTTATATCTGCATTACTCTTATTTTAATTTAGTTAGTATTTGGTATATCCAATTAGATATTTTATATAGTCTAGTTGTTTTATTCCCTTCTATTGCCGCAGGTAAAATGACATTGGGTTTAATTACGCAAATAGGTAATGTTTTTGATAAAGTCCGTGAATCATTCCAATATTTAATTAGTTCATGGAAAACAATTATTGAGCTGCTTTCAATTTATAAGCGTTTGAGAATATTTGAGAAAATTTTAAATTAAAAAGTAATCATCGCTCTGTAAGATGCCTTGGTTTAAGTCAGGGCATCTTTAGAATATTAAGTATTTAGTAGAATAAAAGATTTGGTAAGTTTCTTCGTTTATAATTTTGATTTATATAAAAATATATTTTTGAAAATATTATATTTTCGCGGTATAAAACTTGCTTCTATATTGGTTTTAATTTTGCCATTCGCTTAATTGATAAAAAATAATCACTTTAAACCATTGTTTTAGATCATTAAATATTTAAATATGAGGTTAAGTCTTTGAAATCTATTTTACTTAAAAGTGCTCTTACGATTGCACTTATGACTTCTGCTAATTTGGTACGTGCGGAATTAGTAACAAATTCTCAAATCAAAAAAATATCAGGTATAGATCAACAATATATTGATTCCTCTATTAATGAAAAGAACGATTTTTATTCACATGTAAATGGTATTTGGTTAAAAAATACTGAAATCCCAGCTGATAAAGCAAGTTGGGGAGCTTTTAATCAGCTCCGTGAGTTATCAATCACCCAAGTACATGGAATTGTAGAAGAGCTATCTGGTCAAAAGTGGGTGGATGGTAGTTTAGAGCAGAAAATAGCTACTCTATATGCTAGCTTTATGGATGAAAAAAGTATTGAGAAGCAAGGTGTTAGTCCTCTAAAAAATGAGATAAATCAAATTGATAAATTGAAAAATAAGAATCAAATTGCAATTTTAATGGCACATTTTGCTCGTATTGATGTCAATAGCCCAATCCGTCTAAGCATTGAACAGGATATGAAACAATCTACTGAAATGGTGGCTGGGTTGGAGCAAAGTGGTTTGGGTCTACCTGACCGTGATTATTATTTGAAAGATGATAAAAAATTTATTGAAACTCGTGCACAGTATTTAAAGTATATTGAAAAAACTTTAACACTTGCTGGAGACTCGCAAGCCGCGCAACATGCTCAGGAAATCTTAAAACTTGAAACTCAGTTAGCACGAATACAGTGGAGCAACGTTCAAAACCGCGATCTTGCAAAACGCTACAATAAATATAAACTCGCAGATTTGTATAAATTGACCCCTGCATTTGATTGGCAAGGTTATCTAACTACAACTGAATTAAAAGGAAAAATTGATACTATTCAGGTAAATCAGCCAGACTACTTTCAGGGCTTAAATACAATTATTCAAGATACACCCTTAGATATATGGAAAGCTTATTTTAAATTGCATTTGATAAATAATTTTTCTCCATTATTAAATAGCGCTTTTGTAGATAATAAATTTGATTTTTATAACAAGACACTTCGAGATATTACTGAACAAGAAACACGTTGGAAGCGGGGTGTACAGCTTGTTGATAAGATTCTGGGAGATGGTATTGGCAAACTGTATGTTGAAAAATACTTTCCTGCTGAGAAAAAACAACGGATGGAATTATTGGTTCAAAATCTGATTCGTGCTTATGACCAAAGCATTACAGAATTGGACTGGATGAGTCCTGCGACGAAAATACAAGCTCGTAAAAAGCTTTCTCACATGTCAATAAAGATCGGTCATCCAAAAAAGTGGCGTAATTATTCTGGTCTGCACATCGCTAAAAATGATTTAGTTGGAAATATAATTCGCGCAAGTGAGTTTAGATACCAATATGAACTTAATAAATTGGGTAAGCCGGTTGATCGTGATGAATGGTATATGAAACCACAAACGGTGAATGCTTATTACAATCCATCATTGAATGAAATTGTATTTCCAGCAGCGATATTACAACCGCCTTTTTTTAATATAAACGCAGATGATGCAGTGAACTATGGTGGTATAGGTGCTGTGATTGGCCATGAAATTAGTCATGGCTTTGATGATCAGGGTAGTCAGTTTGATGAATTGGGCAATATGAGAAACTGGTGGAATGCTGAAGATCATCAGCATTTTAAAGCTAAAACACAAGCGTTGATTGAACAATATAACCGTTATGAACCGATTGCTGGTTATCATGTTAATGGTGAATTAACATTAGGTGAAAACATTGCAGATAACTCTGGGTTAGCAATTGCCTATAAGGCTTACCAAATTGCACTAGGCGGTAAGCCAGCTCCTGTAATTGATGGACAGACTGGGGAGCAACGTTTTTATATGGGATGGGCTCAAGTTTGGCGTGCGAAAACCCGCGAAGCTCAAGCGATTATCTATTTAAAAACAGATCCTCACTCTCCTGATAAAGTACGTGGCAATGGAGCTTTAATGAATCAAAAACCATTTTATGAGGCTTTTAAAATAAACGAAGATGATCAGATGTATTTACCACCAGAGAAGCGGGTAACTATTTGGTGATTAAGAAAACCCGCGAAAGCGGGTTTTTTTATAAGTATTGGATTAGTGCGTTGCATTATAAAAATTAAGGATAGGGCCAACTAAAGACTGCTGCGATTTATCTAAGGTGACTTGAATCTCTTTATAGTTAAAAGTGTCTTCATCATAATATTTAGCAATACCATGGGTTTTATTGTTCACTTGTGGAATTTGATAACTAAAAAAAGCCACTTTTTTAGAAGGGTGAACAATATGGATGAGTTTTTTAGGATCTTTAAATCCGCCAAATTCATTTTCCAGACTTTGTTTTAATAGCTCGGGAAAATAAAGCGTTGCATTGGGTAATCCACACCCAACACAAAAAGAAGAGTCATAAAGCTTAATCGCTTGCTTTTGATCTGGACTCATTATTAGAGCAAAACCAGCTCCATTTGCCCCTGCATTTGCTTGAACATCTTGCCAGTTACGTGGAACAAGTATTAAACCTATTTCAGGTAATGCAAGAAGTTTTAATTGTTTGGCGTGTTGAGCATCGAGTTGAAAATTAAAACGGCAGCTTTTAGGCGTGCATTTTTCAAAATCTTTAAGTAAACCATCCTCCATTGGGTTCTGTGCAGTAACACCATAAAAAGGGACTACAACGCCGTTTAAAAACTTTGCCTCTCCTAGAGCGTAGAATTGATTATCTGCTTTGCGGGTTGCAGCAGAGCTATAAAACTTTGGAAAATGAGGTGTAAAGCTTTTTACTTCTGCATAAGCAGTTGAATTTAGGCTGACTAATGTTGCCCATAATAAAAAATTTAGTTTTTTCATTTTTAGAAAGTAATCAATTTAAATTTTATATAAATCTAGCATATTCTTTTAAACTAGACGGTAATTCAAAATTTAACGCTATTATTAACTTCATAATAAAACAGACCTATCGAGATATGAAATAATGAAAAATATGCTTTCAATCTGCTGTTTAGCGGTAATTAGTTCTTATAGTTTTGCTCAAGACATCAAAGGTATTTCATTTTCACACCAAGAGTGGGAAGTTTCTTGCAGCAATACGGGAACATGTAAGGCTGCAGGGTATCAAAATGAAGAAAATGGTGATAACCCAGCTTCAATTTTATTAACACGTAAAACAGGCCCAAAACAACCTGTGCAGATTGAATTTGCTTTGTCAGACTATGAGCAAAGCATGCCAGCAAACCAGCTTAAAAATATTCATTTTTATATAAATGGCAAAGATTTAGGCGCTGTGACTGTAGATGGTACTGAGTTACCACTTATGGGTAAACTCAACAGCTCACAAGTCAATGCTTTACTACAGCAGTCCAAACAGAAGACCGAAATTGTATTTAAAAATGCTCAGCATGAATGGAAAATTTCTGATGCAGGAATGACTGCTGTGTTACTAAAAATGGATGATTTTCAGAAGCGTATCGGAACTGTTGGTGCTTTGGTTAAAAAGGGCAGCGCCAATGAAACTAAAGTACTTATGCCTGAGCCAAAACTACTTGTTAAACGCATTAAAACTACAGTCAAACCTTATTTAACGCTACAACTGAAAAGCAAGCAGTATCAAGCAATACACCGTAGCTTGATGGTAGCTAATCCGAATCCTAAAGAAGACTTTTGTGAAGGAATTTATGGTGGTAATAGTGATGGAGCTGAACCACAAAAAATTGAGATATATAAACTAACCAATAAGAAAGTTTTGGCGACTACGTTGTGCTGGAGAGGGGCTTATAACGAAGGATATGGCGCTTGGGTGCTAGATGAGTCATTAAATGGTAAGGCCGTGTTTGTGACTGAATCTGCTTCAGATTTTGATAGCGGTATGATCAGCAGTGCTCAAAAGGGAAGAGGCATTGGAGACTGCTGGGCAAGTGAAGAATGGGTGTGGGATGGCAAGAGTTTTGTACATACTAAGGATATGTGGACGGGTATGTGTAAAGGCTTGGCAGCAGGTGGAGTGTGGGAACTGGATCGAATAGAGTCTGTGGTGAAATAAGTATTTTGCGGTTACAGAGTCATAACAGGTAACTTTGGTGACTCTGTGATAAAAAGAACAGATTGTTTATTGGAGCCAGAGCTATGTCACATCATCTTTACGCTATTGTTCGCCGTAAGTTTTCACACCTGAGCCGTTCAATATGTGTGGCTGCTGCTGTGTTGGGAACTACCCAAATTGCGATGGCTGGCCCAACAGTTGATCAGTTAAGTGACTGTTTAGTTAAGGCTACAACGGCTTCAGACAAAACTACTGTACTTCAATGGACATTTACGGCTTTAGCTGCTCATCCAGATTTAAAAGCATTTAGTAATGTAACACCTGAGCAAAAGGATCAGTTAGATCAAAAACTGGCGCAGGTTTTACAACGTGTGATTGTGGAGCAATGTTCTACCCAAACTAAAGCTGTAATTCAGGCTGAAGGTGTGAAGGCAGTTGGAGAGGCCTTTCAACAGTTAGGTCAAAGTGCGGGTGAAGATATTGTTAAAGACCCAGCCGTTAAACAGCAGTTGCAGGGCACATTACGCTATATTGACTTAAATAAATTGGTGACGACGTTTTTAACACCAGAAATTTGGAATAAATTAGGGATTACAAGATAAAAGTCTAGTTTTCTATTTTAGTAATAAAGCCTGCTATCTAAGAGTAGGCTTTATTGTATTTGGGATAAAGAGATCTTTTTAGATCGTAATTGTAGCCCCTAAAACTTTCACAAATTGAGCTAACCAAGCTGGATGTGCAGGCCAAGCTGGAGCAGTCACCAAATGACCATCTGTAACTGCTTCAGTCACAGCAATATCTGCGTATTGTCCACCTGCCAATTTTACTTCGACAGCACATGCTGGATAAGCAGAACAGAGGCGGCCTTGTAATACATCTGCCGCTGCTAGTAACTGAGCGCCATGGCATACGGCTGCTATTGGTTTTTTCACTCGATCAAACTCACGCACAATTTCGATAATACGTTCATTCATGCGTAAATACTCTGGTGCACGACCACCCGGAATCACTAGACCTACATAGTCTTCGGTATTAACGGCATCAAAATCATAGTTAATCGCAAAGTTGTGGCCACGTTTTTCGCTATAAGTTTGCTCACCTTCAAAATCATGAATAGCCGTTGCAATATGGTCGCCGTTCTTTTTATTCGGGCAAACAGCATGCACGGTATAACCTAAACCAGTTAAGAACTGAAATGGAACCATAGTTTCATAGTCTTCGGCATAGTCACCGACCAACATTAAAATCTTTTTAGACATAATTTATCTCTCTTTTTAAAATATAATTTATCTAAATTATTAATTTAAATTAGCACAGTCACTGAGTAATTTTTTAGGAAAAAAGTGCATTCTTTAGTCGAAGAATGCTTTAGACGGATATAAAAAAGCCCCGATAAATCGAGGCTTTTTCTTGAGTTGGCTAGTCAAATTAACCAATCAATTTTTTCATTAATTCATTGACTTGAGCAGGGTTGGCTTTACCCTTAGATGCTTTCATGACTTGACCAACAAGACCGTTAAAGGCTTTTTCTTTACCAGACTTGTACTCTTCAACCATTTTTTCATTGGCTGCAAGTACTTCTTTAATGATCGCTTCAATTGCACCTGTGTCAGTTTCTTGCTTTAAGCCTTTTTCCGCAATAATGTCATCGGCAGATTTACCTTCCGATTCCCACATAAAGCCAAAAACTTGTTTAGCAATCTTACCGCTAATGGTGTTGTCAACAATACGAGCAATCATGCCGCCAAGCTGTTCAGCAGAAACAGGTGAGTCAGCCAGATCTAGGCCTGCTTTGTTTAAAGCACCTGAGAATTCGCCCATTACCCAGTTTGCAGACACTTTACCTTGCTTCGCACCGCCAGCAGCAGCCACAACAGCTTCATAGAAGTCTGCCATTTCGCGTGAGAGCGTAAGTACGTGAGCATCGTACTCAGTTACACCAAAGTCTGCGATAAAGCGTGCACGGCGAGCAGCAGGGAGCTCTGGAAGTGCAGCGCGAGCAGCTTCGATTTGCTCATCTGCAATAATCACCGGTAACAAGTCTGGATCTGGGAAGTAGCGGTAATCGTTTGCTTCTTCTTTAGAACGCATTGAGCGTGTTTCCATTTTGTTCGGATCGAACAAACGAGTTTCTTGGTCGATACTTCCGCCGTATTCCAAAATTTCCATTTGGCGTTCAATTTCAACATTGATTGCTTGCTCAATGAAGCGGAATGAGTTGAGGTTTTTAAGCTCACAGCGCGTACCAAAAGGTTGGCCCGGACGGCGTAAAGATACGTTACAGTCCGCACGGAATGAACCTTCTGCCATGTTACCGTCAGAAATACCTAACCAACGTACTAATGTGTGAATTGCTTTGATATAAGCAACAGCTTCTTCAACCGAACGCATGTCAGGTTCAGAAACGATTTCAAGCAAAGGTGTACCAGCACGGTTTAAGTCAATGCCAGACATACCTTCAAATTGGTCGTGTACAGATTTACCCGCATCTTCTTCAAGGTGAGCACGAGTTACGCCAATACGTTTAGTCGTACCATCTTCAAGTTGAATGTCGATATGACCCAAGCCCACAATCGGGTTGTCCATTTGACTAATTTGGTAGCCTTTTGGAGAGTCAGGGTAGAAGTAGTTTTTACGTGCAAACACAGATGCTTGGTCGATGTAGGCATCAATCCCTAAACCAAAGCGAATTGCAAGATCAACTACTTTTTCATTTAAAACAGGCAATACACCCGGCATTGCCAAGTCTACAAGGCTGGCTTGTGTATTTGGGTCTTGACCAAATTCAGTCGATGAACCTGAGAAAATTTTAGAATTGGTTGCAAGCTGAGTGTGAATCTCGATACCAATAACGACTTCCCAACCGTCAATCAATTTCAACTTTTGAGCTTCAGCCATTATGCATTCTCCTCAGCAATTGCCGCACGTTGAGTATGGAAATCGGTGTTTTGTTGGTATTGATGAACAATCGACAATAATCGTGATTCTGACCAGTAGTTACCAATTAATTGTAAGCCTACAGGTAAGCTGTCTTTATCAAAACCAACAGGAGCGTTAATCGCTGGTAAGCCTGCCAAGTTCACTGCAAGTGTATAGATATCGCCTAAATACATTTCAGTTGGGCTTAAGTTCGCACCAATTTTATATGCAGTTGTTGGTGCAGCAGGAGCCGCAATCACATCCACATTCTCAAATGCTTTTAAGAAGTCTTGTTGAATTAAACGACGTACTTTTTGTGCTTTCACATAATAAGCATCGTAATAACCCGCAGAAAGCGCGTAAGTACCAATGAGAATACGACGTTGAACTTCTGGACCAAAACCTTCTGAACGAGAGCGCTTGTAAAGATCCATCAAGTCAGCTGGGTTTTCACAGCGATAGCCATAGCGAACACCGTCATAACGAGACAGGTTAGAAGACGCTTCTGCTGGCGCGATGAGGTAATACGTTGGTACGTAAGCTTCAGTCATGTTGAGATCGATCTCAACAAGTGTTGCACCCATTTCTTCAAGTTTTTTCAATGATTCTTCAACACGAGCTTTTACGTCTGCATCTAAACCTGCAACGTTAAAGTACTGTTTAGGAATACCAATGCGTAGACCTTTTACAGATGTGTTGTTTAAGTTTGCAACGTAGTCATCAACCTCTTTTTTAACCGAAGTTGAGTCTTTCGCATCGTGACCTGCAATTACATTCATTAAGTAAGCACAGTCTTCAGCAGAGCGTGCCATCGGACCTGCTTGGTCTAAAGATGATGCATAAGCAATGATCCCGAAACGAGATACACGACCATAGGTTGGTTTTAAGCCCGTTAAGCCACAGAATGACGCAGGTTGACGGATTGAACCACCTGTATCAGTACCTGTAGCAAAAGGTGCTAAATCAGCCGCTACAGCCGCAGCAGAACCACCTGATGAACCACCAGGAACGTGGTCAAGTGCCCATGGGTTACTCGTTGCCCCAACATATGAGCTTTCAGAAGTTGAGCCCATCGCAAACTCGTCCATGTTCACTTTACCTAAAGTGACAAGACCAGCTGCTTTAGTTTTTTCAACAACAGTTGCATCGTAAGGAGAGATGAAGTTGTCTAGTATTTTTGAACCAGCAGTAGTTTTAATACCTTTGGTACAGAAAATGTCTTTATGCGCAAGAGGAATACCCGTTAAAGCGGTTGCATTACCCGCTTTTAATGCAGCATCGGCAGCGTCGGCTTCAGCAAGCGCTTGTTCAGGCGTAACCGTCACGTAGCTTTTTACCAGTGGGTCAATTTTAGCAATACGTTTTAAATAGTGTTCAGTCAGTTCGCGAGATGAAAACTTCGCTTGGCTTAAGCCCTCAGCAAGTTCACGAATTGATAAGCGATGTAAATCAGTCATGAGTAAAATTTCTTTACATTCAAAATAGGGAAGATGGGTTAATTGAGTAAAAGTTATTCAATCACGCGAGGAACAAGATACAAACCATCTTGAGTTGCAGGCGCAACTGCTTGGTATTCATCTCGATGATTGCTTTCAGTTACCACATCAGCACGTAAAGGTTGAGGATTGTCAAAAGGGCTTTTCAAAGGTTCTACGCCTTCCGTATCAATGCCTTTTAAGGTTTCCATCATGCCTAAAATTTTATTTAGACTTTGAGCATATTCAGCAGATTGCGTATCATTGAGCGACAATCGAGCAAGATTGGCGATTGCTGAAACTGTTTGTGCATTTAAATCTGCTGAATGCTGTGCATCCGATGTAGACATAACATCACCTAATCAGTATTAAAAATTTTCAAAATATCGTGCGTTATAATAAGCGATTGACTTGTTCAAATCATCACATTTAGTTTAAAGTTGCCACCTTGCATCCACATGAAAGTTTAACTGAGAACGAACCGTGATTCTAAAACGACTAATTGGCTTGTTTTCGCCGGATCTAGCCATTGATTTAGGTACAGCAAATACACTTATTTATGCACCAGGCCGCGGCATTATATTAAATGAACCAACAGTTGTGGCAATTCGTCACAGTGGTTCACAAAAAATTGTTGCTGCTGTAGGTCTAGATGCTAAGCAAATGCTTGGCCGTACGCCTGCGAATATTTCTGCAATTCGTCCAATGAAAGACGGTGTAATTGCGGATTTTGAAGTGACTGAAACCATGTTGAATCAGTTTATTGGTAAAGTTCACGAAAAACGTTTGTTCCCACCTGCACCTCGTGTAGTTGTATGTGTACCATGTAAATCAACTTTGGTCGAGCGTCGTGCGATTCGCGAAGCAGTATTTAATGCTGGTGCCCGTGATGTTCGTTTGATTGAAGAGCCTATGGCAGCAGCAATTGGCGCAGGTATGCCAGTTGAACAAGCATGTGGTTCTATGGTTGTGGATGTTGGTGGCGGTACAACAGAAATTGCAATTATTTCATTGCAAGGTTGTGTCTATGCTGACTCTTTACGCATCGGCGGCGATGTTTTTGATGAGCAAATCATCAATTATGTTCGTAAAGCTCACGGTTGTGTGATTGGTGAAACCACTGCTGAAATTATTAAAAAAGAAGTAGGCATGGCTGTTTCTGATGGTACAACATTAGAAATCGAAGTACGTGGCCGTAACCTTGCAGAAGGTGTGCCTCGTGCAATTACCGTAACTTCTGACGAAATTACTCAAGCCATTTCTGATCCGTTACAAAGCATTGTAAGCGCTGTGAAATCTGCTCTTGAGCAAACTCCTCCTGAACTTTCTTCTGATATTGCTGAGCGCGGTATTGTGTTGACAGGTGGTGGTGCGCTACTTCGTAACCTTGACAAGTTATTGGCTCAAGAAACTGGTTTACCAGTTGTTGTTGCTGAAGATCCTCTTACTTGCGTAACCCGTGGTGGTGGTAAAGTATTAGAATTCTTCGACAACCCGAACCATGACATGCTTTTCGTCGGTTAAGTTTAAGGATTAGGCGGTGCAACCGAATATTTTTTCAAGACAGCCGCCATCTTTCCGCTCGTTCATTATTGCGGTCATTACATGTTTGGTTGTGCTGTTCTTTGATTGGCGCATGCCTTATGTAATTCAGCCAGCAAGGGATGTCTTGTACGCTGCATATAACCCAATTTATGCATTGGCTAGTTATCCGGTACTGTCGAGAGAATGGCTGAATCAACAAACAAAATCTGAAGCACAACTGCGTCGTGAAAATACCGCGATGCAGGCTGAGCTTTTACAAGCTCAAGTCCGCTTACAGAAACTTTCTGAACTGTCAGCTGAAAATACCCGTTTACGAGGACTTCTTGATACACCATTAATTATTGATGGTCGTATGGAAATTGCCGAAGTGATTGGGACAGATGCAGATCCATTACGTCATATCATCATTATTAACCGAGGCTCTACGGACCATCTAAAGGTCGGTCAAACGGTTCTGGATGATAAGGGAATTATGGGGCAGATTATTAATGTATATCCTCATAGCTCACGTGTGATGTTGTTATCAGATAAAGAACATTCACTGTCGGTACGTCTTGAACGTACAGGAATGCGGGCGATTGTTTCTGGTACAGGCGATTTGGGCCGTTTAAAAATGGAATATGTCCCGACCAGTGCGAATATTCAGGTGGGTGATAAAGTGTTTAGCTCAGGCTTGGGTGAACATTTCCCAGCAGGTTACGCAGTGGGTACAGTTGCTAAAATAAAACGCCATAATTCAGGTGAGTTTGCTGAAATTGATGTAACACCATCAGCACAATTGGCAACAGGCCATCATGTAGTTGTACTTTTCTCTGAATCATTAGCGAAGGAGCAGCCATATGCCGATCGCTAAACTTAAACGAGAAAAGCGTAAAGACCCATTATGGGGAATTATTCTCTCCGTTATTGTGGGTTCTGTACTCATGGTTTATCCGCTATCTTATGATATTTCAGGATGGCGGCCACTATTCATGTTAATGATTATGCTATTTTGGGTAGTATGTCAGCCAACATGGTGTGGGGTCTGGTTTGCATTTGGGATGGGGATTTTTACAGACTTACTGCTTGATGCGCCTTTAGGGCTCAATGCCTTAAGTTTTGTAATTGTGACTTTTCTTACCCGTTTTTTAATTCGGGAACGCCGTATTTTAACTTTTGTTAATTTATGGACGATAGCAACGCTGGTCATTATTGCCCATTTAGCATTTATGTGGGTAACACAGACGATGGGTGGAATTCATTTTTCGATTGCTAGACATTGGCAACCTTTGATGACAAGTATCATCACGTGGCCAGTCGTCTATTATTGTTTGGCAAAATGGCGCATATAGTTTTAGCATCTAGCTCTCCTCGTCGGAAGGAGCTGTTGCAACAGTTAGGCTTAGATTTTGAAATCTATAGTCCTGACATTGATGAGTCTGTTCATGAAAATGAGCTGGTTCATCATTATGTTGAACGGTTGGCTAGAGAAAAAGCTCAAACTGTATTGAAGCTTTTTCCAGAAGCAATTGTTATTGCTGCCGATACAAGTCTGGGACTTGATGGTCAAATTATTGGTAAGCCTGAATCGAAAAATCATGCCTTTGAAATCTGGAAACAATTGTCTGGACGTTGGCATGATGTGTTTTCTGGATTATGCGTTGCGACTCAACAACAAATGTTAAGTCAGGTGGTGCAAACACAAGTTGAGTTTCAGCGCCTGACTACACAGGATATGGAAGATTATTGGACCACGGGTGAGCCTGTTGGAAAAGCGGGTGGATATGCAATTCAAGGAATTGCCTCGCAATATATTCCCCAAATTCAAGGAAGTTATAGTAATGTGGTAGGACTTCCTTTATACGAATTTGCACAGTTATTCAAAAGAGTAAAGACATAAGGGGTTGTTATCATTCTTCATTGAATAGCATTGTCGATGAACACTAGACAACGTTAAAGTTAACAGCTTCTCTGACTCTTTAATAAAAATTTTATAATGCTTTGAGTTTATGTATGTCAGAAGAACTACTTATTAATGTCACGCCTATGGAGTGTCGGGTGGCATTAATCGAAAATGGAACTGTTAATGAACTGTATGTCGAGCGTACAGTTAAACGCGGTCTAGTCGGCAATATCTACAAGGGTAAAGTTGTACGAGTGCTTCCGGGCATGCAAGCTGCCTTTGTTGATATTGGTTTGTCTCGAACAGCCTTTTTACATATCAATGATATGGTTTGGCCTCGTTCACAGCCTACCCCGAATGTCTTTGAGCTATTACATCCTGGGCAAACCCTTACTGTCCAAGTAATGAAAGATATGTTGGGCACAAAAGGCGCACGTCTAAGTACAGATCTTTCAATCCCTTCTCGCTATTTAGTTTTAATGCCGTATGGCAACCATATTGGTGTTTCGCAACGTATTGAGTCTGAAGAAGAGCGAGATCGACTGCGTAATATTATTGAAGGTATTCAATCTGAGCATAATTTACCCGGTAGCGTGATTGTCCGTACGGCTGCAGAAGGTGTGGATGAGGCAGAAATTGCACAGGACATGTGCTATCTGAGCAAATTGTGGGAGTACATTCAGCGTAAACAGACCGACGTTGCTGTTCCTTCTTTAATTTTTGAAGAACTTCCATTACCTCAACGTATTATTCGCGACTTAGCAAGCGAAGAAACTGCAAAGATTTATGTAGATTCGCGAGAGATTCATGCAAAACTGCTTGAGTTTGTAAATGAATTTGTCCCGAATATGAAGAGTCGTCTCATTCATTATCCGGGCGAGCGACCACTATTTGATCTTTATAATGTTGAAGAAGATATTCAAAAAGCCTTACAAACTCGCGTAGCTTTGAAGTCGGGCGGTTATCTGATGATCGACCAGACTGAAGCCATGACAACGATTGACGTTAATACAGGTTCATATGTAGGTGGTCGTAGTCTTGAAGACACGGTTTTTAAAACCAATATGGAGGCGACTCAAGTTATCGCGCGTCAACTTAGATTGCGTAATTTGGGGGGGATTCTCATTATTGATTTTATTGACATGCAAGAAGCCACCCACCGTGAAGAGGTGATGCGTCAGTTTGAGAAAATGCTTGAGCGAGATCACGCGAAGACTAAAATTACTCAAGTGTCAGAACTTGGTCTGGTCGAAATGACGCGTAAACGAACTCGTGAATCATTAGAACACTTGTTATGTGAATCATGTCCAACATGCCAAGGGCGTGGTTTTGTCAAAACAGCGGAGACAGTGTGTTACGAAATATTTCGTGAGATATTACGTTATACCCGCGCATTTGAGTCAACGAGTGGCTTTACTGTTGTTGCCCATCCTTCTGTGATTGACCGATTATTAACAGCAGAAGCACCAGCAGTAGCCGATTTAGAGCATTTTATTAACCGTGTTATTAAATTTCAGGTCGAAAATTTATATACGCAAGAGCAATACGATATCATTTTAAGTTAAAGTTGTAACAAGATATCGCTTAATCCTTGTTACAACTGAAATTTTACTTTCATTCATGAATTTTAAATACTACTTACATACAGTAGCCCTAGACGTTCTCCCTATTAAACGTCTTAGCAAACAATAAGAGGTATAACCCATGAATGTAAGTGAAAACTTAATTAGCAACGGTCTTAAACATGTTTTAGAAAGCACGCCAGTAAATAGCTGCTATATGTTGAATGACCAAGGTAAAGAAGTCCCAATCACAACTGCAATGATTCGTTCAGTATGTCATCAGTTGCTTAACCAGTGCCGCACAATCAAAAAATAAGGGGCCAATTCAAAGCCCCTTAATTTTCTAACTTGCTGAATGATGTTTCAGTTGTTTCTCTGCAATAATTTCTTCAAAACGTTGAATCTCATCCTCTAAATGAGTCAAAAGGTTTTGCATTTTTGGCAAAGCATTTCGACAAGCTGTTAATCCAACTTCAAGCTTATCTAAATAACTGGTCATGGTAATGTTTAGAGCTTGTCCATCCATGACAATCGAAGCAGGGTAGAGCGCATCTAATTTCGCGCCATTCCAATAAAGCGGCTCACGTGGTCCTGGTACATTGGAAATCACTAAATTGAACGCCTGACGCTTAGGAAGCATTCCTGACATGATGTTTAATCCTGCCGGGCCATAAACAACCGCACTATAGTTTAAAATTTCATTCGCAGTCATGCGGCTAAAGCGTTGCTTTGAATTCTGCATGCTACGGCGAATGATTTCTAGACGCTCTAACGGTTGATCTTTATGCGTCCCTAAATTTGCCAAAATCATAGTAATTCGGTTACTCATGTCAGAATCATCTGTACGTAATGAAGCTGGAACCATGGCAATAAGTGGCTTTTTAGGTAAGCTGTTTTGGCTAATCAAATATTCACGTAAAGCGCCTGAACATACAGCTAGGACAACATCATTAATCGTTACGCCTAATGCTTTTGAAATTTTTCTAAGGCGGCTTAATTCAAATGATTGGGCCGCAAAACGACGTGAAGCACTGACTCTTTGGTTCAAAATAGAAACTGGTGCCTGAAAAGTAGAAACATAATCAGGATTTTTACCCATTTCCTTGAATATTGTTTGAGATAGCTCGTGCATGACTTTTGGAGCTATGTCGAGTTGAGACTTAATACCGCCTAAAATACTTTTAATTTTACTAGTACTTGGAGTTGGTACTTTTAGACGCTTAGCTCTTTTACTTTCAACACACCATAAAGGAACAACATGTTTTTCTTCTGGTGTTTTTGATAGAGATTTCTCGATCAAACGCATACCAGCAACACCATCTACCATTGCATGATGGATTTTAAAATACATGGCAAAACGATTGCCTTCGATTCCTTCAATAATGTCACAAGTCCAAAGTGGCTTTGCACGATCAATTAGTGAACTATGCTGCTGTGAAATATAAACTAGTAGTTCACGAATACGGCCAGGATGAGGCAAAGCAATATGGCGAAAATGATGATCGATATCGAATTCTTCATCTTCATCCCAAAATAGACCACTTAAACGGTTATTGAAGGGCGGAATAGGAATGCTCTTTGAGCGTTTAATATCTTCTACTAAATCATGTACAAAGGTTTCTGGTGCATTTTCAGGAATTTCAAATAAAAATAATCCACCGACATGCATGGGTTGCTGTCTTTTTTCAAGTGACAGAAAAATGAAATCAATTGGGTGTAATGGACGCATAAATCATTGTGCCTCATGCATTTTTCTAAGAAGCCCTTATATGAGCTCTTATTAGAATTATAGAACCGTAAAATTAAGTATATAGCGTTTAGAGTAGAGAAAATATGACTTTGTGTACGGAACATGACATAAAAAAAACCACTGATTTGCCAGTGGTTTTTTGATATCCAATTACTTTTTCATATTACCTGCATGTAATCCACACTCTTTTTGAGTGGCTTCTTCCCACCACCAGCGTCCTTCACGCTCATGTTGATTAGGTAATACAGGTCGCGTACATGGTTCACATCCAATAGAAACAAAACCACGCTCATGAAGAGGGTTATATGGAATTTCCATCATACGGATGTAGCTCCATACCTCAGCACTTGTCCAGTTCGCTAGAGGGTTATATTTAATGAGTTGCTTACCTGGGCCAGAGAAACCTGCATCAGCTTGTACTACAGGAATCTCTGTACGCGTACCAGGACTTTGATCTTTACGTTGACCCGTAATCCAGCCATCTAAAGTCGCAAGTTTTTTACGCAAAGGCTGAACTTTTCGAATACCGCAACATTCTTGATGCCCATCTGTAAAAAAGCTGAATAAACCTTTTTCGTTTACCATGTTTTGAACAGCTTCAGATTCAGGGAAACAAACTTCGATATTGATATTGTAGTGTTTACGGACAGTTTCAATAAATTGATAAGTTTCGGCATGCAGGCGACCCGTGTCGAGACTAAATACACGGAAAGGTTTGCCTAAGCGTGAAGCAATATCAATTAACACAACATCTTCTGCACCCGAAAATGAAATTGCAATTTCACCTTGTTGGCTTAAGGCAAGTTCTAAAATTTCTCGAGGGCTTTTGGTTGCATATTCAGCAGCAAGAGCATCTACGATATCAATAGTCGGAATAACGGTCATGTGTGTTCCTGGCAAAAGGCTTGGGCGCATTGAGTTATGAAAAATATTCTAAAGGATAGTTGATAAAGTGCTTAGCACTTTAATTTCGATCCTTATGAATAAAATTGATTTGATCAATAACAACGCAAAACTGAAAATCTTAATGGTATGATACAGCAATTTTTAACCAACGTTGGAAGCATTCATGGAAATCGTATGCCTAGATCTTGAAGGGGTTTTAGTTCCTGAAATTTGGATCAATTTCGCTAAAAAAACAGGGATTAAAGAACTCGAAGCAACAACTCGTGATATTCCGGATTATGATGTTTTAATGACTCAGCGTCTTAATATTTTAAAACAACACGGTTTAGGCTTAAACGATATTCAAGAAGTCATTGCTGAGATGGGGCCATTACCAGGTGCAAAAGAGTTTGTTGAATGGGTGAGTACCCATTTTCAACTTGTGATTTTGTCAGATACCTTCTATGAATTTGCGCATCCTTTAATGAAGCAATTAGGGTGGCCAACAATTTTCTGTCATAAGTTAGAGACAGATGAAGAAGGTATGATTACCGCTTATAAACTACGTCAACCCGATCAAAAACGTGAGTCTGTTAAAGCTCTACATGGTTTAAATTTCCGAGTAATCGCAGCGGGTGACTCGTATAATGATACAACCATGCTGGGTGAAGCGGACCATGGTTTCTTGTTTGATGCACCTGCAAATGTGATTGCTGAGTTTCCACAGTTCCCAGCTATTCACGGCTATGATGCATTAAAAGAAGCAATCCGTTCAGTTTCACAGCGTAATATCCCAGCTTAATATAAATAATAAAAAAGGCGCTTTAAGCGCCTTTTTTATTATTTATGGTTTTTAAACTTAGAATTTATAACCAAGTTTTAAACCATAAGCGATTGCATTATTGTCAGAGAACTCTGCAACATATTCATCACCGCCCGCTTGCGCACCAGTTTGAGCTTTAGCATCACCTAACCAAAAGTATTTTACACCACCAGCAATAAACGTTTGTGGAGTAGGGCTATATTGAAGACCTAAACCTACGTTCCAGTAACCTTCAGTTGGACCTAAAGTTGTGATTGGGTCACCCGCACCAGAGTCCCAACCTACAGAAACGTTACCCGCCCACTTGTCGGTAAGTTTGCGACCAACACCTGTGGTTACTGTCCATTGGTCATCTGTATAGCTCACTAAATCGAAACCATTTGGGCGGTTGACAATAGGCCCTACAACTTTTGATAGCTGTCCAAATTTGTATGGTTGAACAGAGAAATCTTTCCAGTTCACCCAACGAATGTTTGCAAACGCAACTGTGTCAGCCATGATACCTGTTTGGAAATCAAAGTTAACAGATTGAGGTGTAGTAATTGTGGTATCTGCTGAGCTATTTTTAATTGCATCGGCCGCTGCAGCTTGCCCTAATAATGAAAGAGCGGGAAGTGTAGGCAAATTTTCACGAATATTGACGTCATGGTCAACTTCTGAACGATAAGTTAAAGAAGCTTTAAGTGCAATTTCAGGAATTTGATAAGCAAAACCTGCTAGCCAACCCACACCGCCAGTTTCTTTGATATCTGCATCATAGCCATTGTAGATACTATAAGCTTGTCCACGAAGGCTAATATTTCCTTTAATTGTTTGATACACACCACCTGCATAGAGGTTCCAATTTTTATTTGGTTGGAAACCAAAAACCATAGCAAGGTTTTGAGTATCAACTTCAACTTTAGTGCCACCTTTGCCGAGTAAACCATTAATGTTATTTATTCCAGCATCTACTCTTTCTGTGACGCTTTGTTTTACAGCTGTATCGATAGCAGCTTTAGTAGCTGCATTATTATTATACGCACTTAAAGTAGCAGCAAATTGTGCTTTCCCAGCATCAGAGCTTAAATCAACTCCCTGGGCTTGCAGAACAGCACCGACACGCTGATCGCTAGTTAATCCGTTAAATGTTGTATCAATAGTATTGGCACGAATTACATCTAGTCTGTCTTGCGCTAAAATTGTGTTAGAAGAATCTGATACAAATACATTTTTCCCAGAATATTCTGCATCTGCACCAAATGGCTGATCGTACAGTAAACCAAATGAGAATTTATCGTTAAGTTGTAGTTTTAAAGCTGCATTTGGGAAAAAATAATCCTCACCCATATCGCTAATATCACGGCGTGTTGCGCTTGATCCTGCTTCTTTACCCGATACATCTGGGTCTAAAACAGAAATACCAGCTTCAAAGTAGTTACCAGGCTGCAAAAATGCAGACATTGATTGTCCAGAGCGATCCAATGCTGCTGCAAAAACCCCAGTTGCAGGCAGCGTTGCTAAAATCATTGCAGTGCTCAGATGTTTTAATTTCATTTTAATCTTTCCTTGAACTTCAAGACATTTTTTTAAAAGTAACAGAGTTAAACCGTTTAAACTGTGTTGCCTTCAAAGCTCCAAATTACAAGTAATAGAAGCTTTGATAACTCCATGTAACAAAAATAGCATAATTACAATAAGAGTAAATCTGTTATATGAACTGAGGAGTACTCACTTTTTATACAAATAGAGTCAATAATGGATGAAATATGAAGGAATATTTGTATTGTTAAATTAATTTAATTAATTGATATTTATATTTTTATCTATTAGTGGTGACCTTTGTTTTTATGACATTTTTGTCACAAATTCAAGAAAAATGGTCAAAGATTTTTTTGTAAAAATATGAATTAAGTGATTATGAAATGAGTATTAGTTGTCATTTTTAGTTGATAAGTCCAGTTTCTCTACATCTGTATATTATTGATTAAATTTTATATTATTCATTTTATGAAAAAGTTTACCTTAATTTTTTTACCATTTGATCTATTTTTTGAGCGAATTTGGATTCTATATTTGAAAGTTATGTGTAATAAAAAACCGAAAATAATGATCTAAATTCGGCTATTCTATTTTTAGAGCTAAAACACAGCATTAGAGTGGGTATAACTTTTCATCAAATTGCTCAAGTTTGGGAAATTTTAATGACTCGAGCTGGTCCAGATGAGTAAGGTAGATTACATAGTCTTCAAGAAGGGTTTGTCGTGCTTCTTGGCTAATATACGGTACATGGTAAGCAATGAATGGAGGTAGGACTTCAAAACCAGCATATGCCAAAGTACCACGTTGAATCGGCGATAAATAATTTTCGATTGGTCCGTGAATTGAGTTTTCTCCAAACATGTGTGTTCTACCACCGAGTGTTAAACACAACATCGCTTTTTTACCTGCCATGCCGCCATGGTTGTAAAAACGCTTGCCCCCATAAAAAAGTCCAGAGACAAACACACGATCAATCCAGCCCTTTAAAATTGCTGGAACAGATGTCCAATAAAGTGGGAAATTTAAAATGACGAGATCAGCTTTTTTTACCTTTTCAATTTCAGCTTGAATATCTGGAGCTAGAAGCTGATTTTTGCTGGCATTTCTTTGTTCAAGTGCATAGTTAAAATACTCAGGCTGATTAAGCTCTAAGAAATCCGCTTTGGATGCAATAGGGTTAAATTGCATCGCATATAAATCTGAAACTTCTACGCTGTGCCCAAATTTTTCTAATGTTTGCTTAGCTGTACTTTTTAGAGCAGTGGTAAAAGACTGTGGTTCTGGATGAGCATGGACAATTAGAATGTTCATAGGGGAGGACCTGTATTCTTTTTCAGAAATTTTGCTGTCTGGTGCAATTCAGCGGATTTTGTTTTGAATAACTATGCATCAATTTAAAAGCATGGCATAGTTCATGAACTGACAGTTTTTACCATTTTACGCCATTTTATTTTGCTCATATGGGTTGTTTATGAATCCAGAATTACCCGGAACTTATATTAATTTAATCGTTGAGACTGTTAAGCGGTGGGGTGTCTCTGGTGAGCAGCTTTTAAATGGTAGTGGAATAACTTTAGACCAATTAGAAAAGCCTTACTGGTATGTTGAATTCAATATCTTAAATCAGTTTATTGAACGGGCAATCGAGTTATGCAAAGAGCCAGCACTAGCAGGTTATTTAGCTTTAAGTATGACGGCTTCATGTTATGGTTCAGTCGGAATGGCTGCCATAGTTTCTCCAAATTTAGGAGAAGCATTGAAAATACTTGAACAATTCATTGCTTCACGTTGTAAGGTTTTTAAACCGGAATTAAAACAAGAAAATAATGATGCATGTTGGTCAATTCATCAGCCTGTCAGTGCATTTCAACTGAGCCCAAATGCCAACATTTTTTTGTTACTCGGTTTTGTTCAAATTGCGAAAAAATTAACAGGGCTTTCTCATTTGGGAAAAGTTGAATTACAAATGCCAGAGCCGATAGGTTTTGACCAAATCAGTCATCAACTGGCTGTGACTTGTTTATTTAACCAAAAGGGTAATCGTTGGATATTTCCAAAAGAGTATTTAGCACAATCTGTATTAACGGCAGACCCAATGCTAGCGCCGTTATTAAATGCGCAATGTAAGCGGGATATAGAGAAATTAAACTTAAAAAGTGGTTGGAAAGGACAAGTCAAACAAGTTGCCGAAAAATTGCTTTTGAATGGGGAGATTGAGACATTAAAAGTTGGGCAAGTGGCTCATATCATGAATATGTCAGAGCGAACTTTGCAACGCTATTTAGCTCTTGATGATACTAGTTTTACCCTCTTGGTAGACTCTCTCAAAAAGGAGCATGCCCAGAAACTTTTAGCTCAAAATAACATGTCGATCGAAAAAGTCGCTTTAATGCTAGGTTATGCCGAGACTTCTCACTTCACCCGTGCATTTAAGCGCTGGATGGGAGTAACGCCTAAATATTTCCAAACCCAGCATAAAATGGCGGATTCAAATTAAAGGGCCACAAATTTAAATTCGTGGCTTTTCATTTATGATTTAAGTCAATTAAGTAGATTGTTCTGGCTTAGATGAGAGTGATTCAATCACTTCAAAATAGCTAGGTGGTACTGGAACATGGCCGCGGTCTCTCAATAGACGATGCATACGCGGCAGTTTGAAGTAGGGCACCGAAGCCATTAAATGGTGTTCCATATGGTAATTGACATGAATAGGCGCTACAAAACTTCTAGCAATCCAACCTGCACGTGTAGTACGGGTATTGGTTAAAGCTGTATTACTCGTTTGCATACCTGCATGTTCGGCCATTGAGCGAATTCTTAAAAATAAAGGAAACGGTGTCAAATACGCTAAAGGCCATAACCAATAAAACCGTTGCTGACCAAAAGCTTTTAAAACACCATAAAGAGCTACATTGATTGCAATAGCTCCGCTACTGTTTTTTATTAGGCTTTTGGCATAGTCAACGAAATCTTTATTGCTTCGATCTAGCCAGACTTGATCATTTGCAACAGTCCATTTCATTAAATCGAGATCCATTAACACTCGACCAAAGCTAAACTTTAATCCTGTCATACCTGTTAAGTCGCGTAAAAATTTACGAGTAAGAGATTTTTTGCTTACAGGAAAACCAGAAACTAACGAAAGGTCAGGGTCATCTGGAGTAGAGGTTTTTGCATGATGACGAACATGATGTACGCGATATTTTTGTAGATCATTCCAGATTGGACGGGCGCATAGCCATTCACCTACAAAGTCATTTATTTTTTTATTTTTGAATAAGCTTTTATGAGATGCATCATGCATCAAAATTGCTAGGCATAACTGGCGACCTGCCAATATAGCTAAAGCTAGCATACAAGCAAGTAATTTGCCCCAGCTAGGTAAGTAATCCCACATCATGATTAAGCTTGCAAATGTTCCGCCAATAACGGCCCATGTGCTTGCAACAGCCCAAGCACCGTATATATCTGAGGGTTGTGTGAGTTCTTGTATTTCTTCTCTGCTAAATAGATCGGTCACACTCACTTGTGCATTCATTTTTATTCTCCCAAATCAGATTTTGGTATCCATATCTTATATTACAAATATAATCATAAAATTTTAAAATGTGAAATATTTGTTTGTAAAAAAATAAATCGCCCTTTAGTGGGCTAATTCATTTTCATAAAGTTTCTGCCATAGCTTTTGTCCAATCGAATCGAGCTGTTGTACATTTTGAGCAAACTGATTGCGGGCATGTTCATCAACAAATGGAGAAGGCAGTAGAGGATCATTCATGAGTAAGGTAATGGTTTCACGTCCTAATAATAAAGCTTGGGTAGCAGCCTCATTTAAGGATAAATTTTTATAATTCAAAAGCCATTCTTGGATATCTTGACTATACATTTCATAGTTTTTTTCAAGCTGCTTGGTATCCCACAAGGAAGGAATTAACGCAACTGTTTTTTCGTCAAATTTTTGAATAATAGAAATTTTAGCTTCATTTTCAAGACCCGCTAAAATGAGCTCTTCACATGTTTTTTCAAAGCTATACGCTAAATTATCTGGACGTATATAAATTCCAGTTTCGAGTTCTCTAAAACCAAATTGACGTAAAGCGTGTTCTCTCTTTTTTAAAGCGGTTCGATCAATACGACCTAATGTCCCCGTAAATACTGCCAGATAGTGTTGTTGCCATTCTTTAGTCTGCTTAATGCCATTTTTACGATTCAAAATGACTTTTGCCCATTCTTTGGTTGATGGCGAAAGTTGATAAATACCGCGTTCTACACTTTCTATCATGCCTTCATTTAATAGCCGAGTCGTAGCCACACGAATACCGTTGTCACTCATATTAAAAAGTTTAGCGGCAATTAATATTTGTCTAATCGTGAGCTGAGGGTAAGCAGAGGAAAGAAATAAATCGATAATGAGATGGCGTGCATTAATTTTGATATTTTTCATTCAGATTGAATTTTTGATATGAGTTGCATTTGATCAGAATAATATCATGTTTTTTTAAGGACTTTTTAAGATCATTTTGTAGAGTAAGTAAAGGTAAAAAGCTTTGTCTATAACAAGAAAAACTTTGGCAGTTCTTAACCAAGTTTTATCTTTTTACGATAGTTAACCCAAGTTTGTCATCATGATGTGATACATTATCGCACTTTAAATAAACTGCCTTTAACTAGGGGCAATAACCACAAACGTTAGAAATGATCTGATATTGAACATGTGTTAAGTCTAATTTGGGACTTACCAATTTCGATAAAACAAATTTTAGGTCGTTCTAATGATTAACTTTCTTTGAGCAAGTTATGGAAAATTTTGAAGTTATAAAAGCACTGTTTTTAGGCTTTGTCGAAGGCTTAACTGAATTTTTACCTATCTCGAGTACAGGCCATTTAATTTTATTTGGTCATATTATCGATTTCCACTCAGACGGCGGTCGTGTATTTGAGGTCGTAATCCAGTTAGGTGCTATTTTGGCAGTGTGCTGGTTATACCGACAAAAAATTATTAACTTGATTAAGGGATTCTTTAGCGGTGATGTGGAGTCACGTCATTTTGCGATTAGTGTGCTTATTGCATTCTTTCCAGCAGTCATTATTGGTGTTCTAGCTGTCGACTTTATTAAAAGTGTTCTATTTAGCCCAATTGTGGTTGCGATTGCCTTAATTGTCGGCGCCCTGATCATTTTCTGGGTTGAATCTAGACAGTTTGAACATAAGACACTTGATGCAACTAAAATTACTTTTAAACAAGCACTTTTAGTAGGTCTTGCTCAGTGTGTGGCGATGATTCCGGGAACTTCGCGTTCAGGCGCAACAATTGTAGGCGGAATGTTTGCAGGTTTATCACGCAAAGCTGCTACAGAGTTTTCTTTCTTCCTTGCTATGCCGACCATGCTGGGGGCTGCGACTTTTGACTTGATTAAAAATGCTGACGTATTGACCTCAGACAATATGGTTAATATTGGGGTGGGATTCGTTGCTGCTTTTATTGCCGCGCTGTTTGTTGTAAAAGCATTGGTACTGTTTGTAGAACGTCACACTTTACGTGTATTTGCTTGGTACCGAATTGTCCTCGGTGTAATTATTTTGATTGCAGCAATGTTCTTTAATTTATCGGCTTAAATAGCCTGATAAAGTGAAAAAACCTAGAATGCTCTAGGTTTTTTTATGCCTAAAAATTGATTTGGATTGCCTATTTATACAAAGTAAACGTAAGACAGATGTTTTCATTTTGGGTTCATTGTTATATTGACTATTAGATTATCTCTCACAATAAAACTATGCCGCAAAATCATCTTACAGAACATTTGGTCGATGCATTTTTGCACTTGGCTCCAGCAGAAGGCCTCTATCCTACTTTTATTTCTAATATCACTTTAATGCGTGTAGATCATTCCACACCACCTATTGCCGTGCTGCAAGAACCCTCAATTGTTTTAGTGATACAGGGGTTAAAGCGCGGATATATTGGTAAAGAAATCTTTCAGTTTCAACAAGGACAGTGCTTATTTATCTCAATTGCAATACCGTTTGATTGCGATACTGTAGTTGAAAATAATGAACCCATGTTGGCAATCGCAATAAAGTTTGAACCACAAATGATAGCTGATCTCATTACTAAAATGGATAAACAGCAACAAGTGGTTACTGAAGATGCTCATTCAAAAGATTTAAAATTAAGCTGTGGGCTTAGAGTGATTGACATGAATGCCACCATTTCAGATGTTGCTCTCAGATTGCTCAATTTACTTCGTTCTAAACAAGATACTTTTATATTGGGTGAGCAAGTTAAAAGAGAATTGGTTTATCGTGTGGTGCAGGCTTCAGGCGGCAATCTAGTCGAGAGCTTATCGGCTATGGCAAGTCGAAATGGCGTGATTTACACCATTTGTGAAATTATTCAACGTGATTATTATCATAACTTAACGGTTCAAGAGTTGGCGAAACAAGCGGGCATGAGCATATCGCTTTTTCATCAAACTTTTAAAAAGGTGACGAATTATTCGCCCTTACAGTACATCAAAATTACTCGGTTACATAAGGCACGCGAGTTAATCACGAACAATAAAATGGGAGTCGCAGAAGCCGCCTATGAAGTTGGATATGTTAGTGCTTCTCAATTTAGCCGAGAATTTAAGCGACTGTTTGGAGTTCCACCCAAGTCTTCAATTATTTAACGTAGATTAGTATTTTGAAATATAAATCAAACATGGAGCATTATATGACCCTTCCAACAACCATGAAAATTATTGAAATTACGGCTCCTGGTGGACCTGAGGTTCTAAAAGTTCAAGATGCAAATATTCCAGCACCTCAAGCAGATGAAGTCTTAATTGAGGTAAAGGCTGCTGGAATTAATCGCCCTGATGTATTGCAGCGTATGGGTTTATATCCAATGCCTAAAGGTGTTACTCAAATACCCGGACTTGAAGTCGCTGGTGTCGTGGTTGCTGTAGGTGAACAAGTCGATCAATTCAAGGTTGGAGATAAAGTTTGCGCCCTAACAAATGGCGGTGGTTATGCTGAGTACTGTGCGGTAACAGCAACTCAAGTATTACCAATTCCTGAAAATTTATCTTTTACACAAGCTGCTGCGATTCCGGAAACATTTTTTACGGTTTGGGCAAACCTATTTGATATTGGCCGTTTAAAGAAACATGAAACTGCATTGATTCACGGTGGGGCAAGTGGTATTGGAACCACAGCTTTAGCGATTTGCCAAGCTTTAGGGATTAAAACTTTTGCTACGGTTGGTAGTGAAGATAAAATTAAAGCACTCTCTAGTTTCACCACAGCAATTAACTATAAAACCCAAGATTTTGAGCAGGAAGTTTTGAAGCACACTCAAGATCAAGGTGTTGATGTCATTTTAGATATTGTAGGTGGTTCTTATTTCACGAAAAACCTAAATCTATTAAAACGTGATGGCCGATTGGTCATTATTGGTTTTATGGGGGGACGAATCGCAAAAGAATTTGATTTACAAAAACTGATTTTAAAACGTGCCACAATTACGGGTTCAACGATGCGAGCACGTAATAGCCAAGAAAAAGCACAAATTGCCCAATCTTTGAGTGAGCATGTGTGGCCATTATTGGCTCAAGGTAAATGTTTACCGCAAATCTATAAATCGTATGCTTTTTCAGATGTACAAAGTGCTCACGCATGTATGGAACAAGGTGATCATATTGGAAAGATCGTTTTAGAAATGAATGCGTAACGCTGTAATCATTGAAGTTTGGGCGAACGACAGGTTCGCCTAAACTGAATTTTATAATTCTAGATTCTGCCTATTTCTCTATAAAAATTGCCAAATTCTATTGGCAGATTGCACCACTTCTATAACTTCACCTATAAATTGAGTAAGAAATAACAATTGGTTTTTACCTTATTTCTTTCCATACTGATGAAAAAGGATAGTAACAATGAATACTGCAAATATTGATGATAAAAATCCTACTCCAGATTTGGCTGAAGATAATGCCTTTTTCCCATCACCTTATTCACTGAGTCAATATACTGCTCCTAAAACCGATTACGATGGTACGACTTATTCAACGCCGTATACAGGCAATAAAAAGGTCTTAATGATTGCAACTGATGAACGTTACATCCAGATGCAAAACGGTAAGTTCTTTTCAACAGGTAACCATCCTGTAGAAATGCTTTTACCGATGTTTCATTTAGATAATGCAGGCTTCGAAATTGATATTGCGACACTTTCAGGAAATCCAGCCAAACTTGAAATGTGGGCAATGCCAAAGCAAGAACAAGTGGTGTTAGATACCTTTCAGAAATATGCAGATAAATTAAAAAATCCGCTAAAACTAGCTGACATTTTAGAAAATGCAGTTGGTGAAAACTCACCCTATGCGGCTGTATTTATTCCGGGTGGGCATGGCGTATTAGCTAAAATTCCACATAGTCTTGAGGTAAAGAAAGTTCTTAAATGGGCGGTTGAACAAGATAAATTTATTATTACGTTATGCCATGGTCCAGCCTCATTACTGGCTGCGGCAGTTAATGAACAGCCAGAAAACTATATTTTTAAAGGCTATCAAATTTGTGTATTCCCTGATTCATTAGATAAAGGAGCAAATATTGATATTGGTTATATGCCTGGAGCTTTACCTTGGTTAGTGGGTGAAAATCTTGAAAAACTCGGTGTAGAAATTTTAAATAAGGGCATTACAGGTCAATGTCATAGAGACCGTAAATTGCTAACTGGTGATAGTCCGCTTGCTTCTAATAATTTAGGGAAACTTGCAGCTGAAACATTGTTGGCTGAAGTGAAGGATTAAGTGATGAAATATGTACGCCCTGCGGGACTCGAACCCACGTCGGTCGCTTAGGAGGCAACTGCTCTATCCAGTTAAGCTAAGGGCGCATAATTTTATGATTATAAACAAAAAAGCTATTGCGAAGGCAATGGCTTTTTTACGTTTTAGTTATTAAAAATTTTGCCAGAGTGGCCAATAAAGATAAAGTTGAACCATTCAACGGTTTCAAACACTTATATCTGTAGAAAAACAGTTTATAAAGCTAAAAAATCACAAAAACTTCATGTTGATCTTTCTATGATCTGAAGCAAAACACGAAAAGGTTTAAGACAAGCAATTGAGTAAATGAAACTGTTCCCGAAAGGTTGTTTGTTAAAAATCAGATTTAGCTACCTATAATTCAAAAGGGCATAGCATGAAAAAAATTGATGAACAGGACTTATCTAGAATTATTGAAATGGCATGGGAAGATCGAACCCCATTTGAAGCAATTGAGCGAGAATATGGCTTAAGTGAAAGCGAAGTGATTCGTTTAATGAGATATAACCTGAAAACCAATAGTTTTAAACTTTGGCGTAAACGTATGGCAGGGCGTAAAACTAAACATCAACAATTACGTTCACCAGCCGTTGAACGAGCTTACTGCTCTCGTCAGTATAAATATGCTTAACATCATCATATATAACCAATTGAAATACATCTGATTCAACAATGAAGAGTCGTGTTGAATCAGTTAAAATAATCTGGTGAAATATTTACTTATTTGAACGGGCTTGTCTTTTACATCTTTCAGAGCAATATTTTACTTCTTCCCAGCAACGTTCCCATTTTTTTCGCCAGTCAAAAGGGCGTTGGCAATAGACACATATTTTCTGGGGTAGATGCTGTTTTTTCATGATATTAAAGCTCATCAAGTTGATGAATAAGTAACTTTGCATGCTTCATGACAGAAGCTTTATCTTTCATACGATCAAGGTTTTTATAAATCATCGACATTCTGGGATTCTGACGAAATATGGCCTCATGCTGGCTCATAAAATACCAATACAAACTGTTAAATGGACAACTGTCTGGTTCAGTTTTGGTTTTGACGTTATATGTACACTGCTGACAATAATTTGACATTTTATGTATGTAATTACCTGATGCAGCATAGGGTTTACTTGCCATGGTGCCGCCATCTGCATACATTGCCATACCTAATGTATTCGGTAACTCAACCCATTCATAAGCATCTACATAGACAGCTAAATACCATTCGCAAATTTCTGATGGGTTTACACCTGCTAAAAGCGCAAAGTTGCCTGTAATCATTAAACGCTGAATATGGTGAGCATATCCATGTGCAAAGGTATTTCTGAAACACTCGGCCATACATGCCATTTTTGTATTACCCGTCCAGTAATATTGTGGCAGCGGCGTGCTGGCTTGAAGGGTATTTTGATCGCTATAGTCAGGCATACACAACCAATAGATTCCACGCACATATTCCCGCCACCCTAATATCTGCCGAATAAATCCTTCTACTGCATTTAAGGGAACCTGTCCGTTGTAATAAGCTGTTTGGGCAGCGTCACACACTTCTTTTGGCAATAACAATCCACAATTTAAATAAGGCGAGAGCAGACTATGAAACATAAAATCTGAACCATAAACCATGGCATCTTGATAATCGCCAAAGTGGGGTAGGTTGTTAGAAATAAAATGATCTAGAGCAAGTAGGGCATTTTGACGGGTTGTTGCCCATTGAAAGGAGTTGATATTGCCGATATGTTGAGAAAATTCTTTCTTGACCAGTTGAATAACATCTATATCAATTTGATCATGCTCAAAGGTTAATTTTGGTGGCAAAGGTGGATTGCCTGACCAAGCTTTTCGATTGGCTTGATCAAAGTTCCATTGCCCGCCAACGGGTTGTTGGTCATGCATTAAATAATGAGTTTGCTTGCGCATTTCTCGGTAAAAGTATTCCATTCTTAGTGTTTTATATTTGTTTGCCCATTGCTTGAATTGTTCTACGGTACAAAAGAATCGATCATCTTCTAAACAAATAACAGGTAGTTTTAGCTTGTTAGCCCATGAAGTTTCGATTTCATGTTGTAAGCGATACTCACCACATTGGGTAATGACGAGAGTATTCGCCGAGAAGTGTTGCTGCTGCAAAGCAATAAAGTCGACTAACTTTTTTATATGACTTTCGCGCTTAAATGTGTGATAACGGATTTTCCAGCCCTGTGCTTTTAATTCTTTTGCAAAGTGACGCATTGCACTAAAAATCAGTGCTATTTTTTGTGGATGATGAGCAACATAAGACGTTTCCTCAAGCACTTCAGCCATCAAAATAACGTCTTCATTACGGTTTAAATACTTGAGCGTTGCGAGTTGGTGATTTAATTGATCACCCAGAATTAAACCAAATCGCATATTTTTGCTTCATGAGATGGAACTAAAACTAGTTTAAGTTTTCAGAGATCAATTTTATGTGAAGCAGAGCTTCTAAGTTCATCACTGGTCAGTTAGCTATAAAGTCATAGATATAACTTAAAAGCATAGCGCGCGTGAATAAAATGTGATTTTAATCAAAAAGATACAAATTAAATGAATTGAAGATGTTTGCCAGTATGCGTAAGATTTTTAAAAAATATGTTTAAGCTTGATCCTTTTGAAGGAGCCATAGAGGCCATCGAAAGGTTCTTCACTCGAGTATATAAATGGATACCAACAACCTTCCTATTGCTTATATTTTTCAGCAGCAACAACTTTTGGTTGATGCGAATTTTAATCTACCTTGCCTTGAACAGCAGGAATATGATTTACCTATACAAGCAGACCCTCTAGTAATAGCAAGAGATTTCCAAGAAAGCGAACTTATACCAAATGGATATCAGTTCATACCCATTCGCCAACTCTTACAGTATTGGACTAAATCTCAGTTTGAGCAGGCAAGTCGCGCTTTTCAGTTGCTAGAGTGGCGCCGTAATCATCAGTTTTGTAGTCGTTGCGGACATAAAACCCAGCAGCATAAGACTGAATATTCAATGACTTGTCTAGCATGTAATTTTAATCAATATCCTAGGGTCAATCCTTGTGTAATTACCATTATTACGCGTGGTGAAGACGAGATTTTGCTGGCTAAAAATGCTAGAAATACGAGCCAGATGTACAGTTTAATTGCTGGCTTTGTCGAGGTAGGGGAAACACTAGAAGATGCTGTTCGACGTGAAACATTAGAAGAAGTTGGATTACACATTAAGAATATTCAGTATTTGGCGAGTCAACCATGGCCATTTCCGAGTAACTTAATGTTGGCTTTTAAAGCTGAATATGAAGCGGACGAAATTGAAATTCAGGAGAAAGAACTTAGCGATGCTCAGTTTTTCAAATTTAATCAATTACCTGAAATTCCATTTAAGGGCAGTATTGCTCATGCAATGATTATGCACGTTATTCATGGCACACCTGTCGCTGATGATACGAAGCAGTGGCTTTAAACTGAGATTCAGATATGGCTTTAATCTTATAGTTTTAAATAAAAAAGCCATTGTCTAGACAATGGCTTTTTAGATTTATTTATTCTTCAGGATTCTCAATGGAATCTAGTTTTTTAGGATTTAAATAGTCAAAAAGTACGAGCATTGCCGTAATCCAAATAGGGATCATCATTACTGACTCTTTGAAGCCTTGAGTCCACATAATATAGAGAACCACAGCAATAAAGACTAAAACTAAGTAATTACTAAAAGGTGACCATAACGCTGGAAAAGAAGTCTTAATATTCGCGTGCTTAACAAAGCGTTTATACTTCAAATGTGTAATTGATATCATTGCCCAGTTTAGAACAAGTGCACCAACTACAACATACATGAGATGTCCAAGAGCATCTTCAGGTACAAAGTAATTTAAAAGAACGCAACCAAAGATTAATAAAGCAGAAAGTAAAACAGCGGGAATAGGAACCCCCTGTTTATTGGTTTTTGCAAAAACTTTTGGTGCATTCCCTTGTTGAGCAAGACTGTAGAGCATACGGCTATTTGCAAACATCCCACTGTTATAAACAGATAGAGCAGCAGTTAAAATAATAAAGTTAAGTAAGTGTGCAGCCCAACCAATACCCATTTGGCTAAAAATCATAACAAATGGACTTTTGTCGAGACCGCCAAGATCTAATTGGTTCCATGGCACTAATGAAAGTAAAATTGCCAATGAACCGATATAGAAAATCAAGATACGGAAAACGACTTGGTTAATTGCTTTTGGAATCGTTTTTTTCGGATCTTTTGCTTCTGCTGCGGCCATACCAATCAGTTCAATACCACCAAAGGCGAACATCAAGAAAGCCAACATATAGAAGAGGCCGCTAAAGCCATTTGGAAAAAATCCACCATGAGACCAAAGGTTACTAAATGAAATATTTGAGCCTACATCTGCTGTAAATAGCAAATAGAGTCCAAAAACAATCATAGAGATGACCGCAGCAACTTTAATAATAGCGAGCCAGAATTCGGACTCACCATAAAATTTGACGTTTGTTAGGTTAATTGCCGTAATCACGACAAAGAAAAATAAGACAGACGTCCACGCTGGAATATGAGGCCACCAATAATTAATATATTTGGCCACTGCGGTGAGTTCGCTCATCGCAACCAGAACGTAGAGTATCCAATAATTCCATCCGGTTAAAAATCCGGGAAATTTCCCCCAGTATTTATACGCAAAATGGCTGAACGATCCTGCAACAGGTTCTTCAACAATCATTTCTCCCAGGTGGCGCATAATTAAAAAAGCAATTAAGCCACCAATGGCATATCCTAAAATAATGGATGGTCCCGCAGATTGAATCACTTGCGCCGAGCCTAAAAATAATCCGGTACCAATTGCTCCACCCATAGCAATTAATTGGATATGTCGATTTTTTAGTCCTCGTTGAAGTGTAGAAGATTCGTTGGTCAAAGGTCTTCACTCACTATGAATAAGTAAATTATTCTAATAGATGGAGTTATTTTAGCCTAGACTACAAATTAATAAGCAGTGACTGAAAAGTAATTGTAAAAACTATTTAAAATCATAATCTTGCTTTTAATATTTCTATTTCGAGTGAAAAGTACTCTAAAAAATATAATTTCAGATAGACTTTTTTTCTTAGATTTTGCTTAGATTAAGTCATTGCAAGAGCATTGTTAAATTCACAAAATATGCTCGCGTCAATACGATTGATGTATAAAGCAGATCGCTATCTCTTGGCCTTAAAACAATTTAAGATGAAGAGAAGGGTAAACAAGAATGCTTGTTTTGATATAGAAGAACATAATTAGTAAGGATAACAGTTGATATGAGCTCAGTACCGCAAATTAAAATTCCAGCAACTTATATACGTGGTGGAACGAGTAAAGGTGTCTTTTTTAAACTTGATGATTTGCCGGAAAGAGCTCAAGTTGCGGGTCAAGCAAGAGATCAGCTGTTACTACGAGTCATTGGTAGTCCAGATCCTTATGGAAAACAAATTGATGGGATGGGAGGAGCCACTTCGAGTACCAGCAAAACTGTTATTCTCGCTAAAAGTTCTCAGCCAGATCATGATGTCGATTATTTATTTGGTCAGGTTTCAATTGATCAAGCTTTTGTAGATTGGAGTGGTAACTGCGGTAATTTGACTGCTGCTGTTGGTTCTTTTGCGATTTCAAATGGTTTGGTTGGTGCAGATCGTATTCCAGAAAATGGCCTATGCATGGTTCGAATCTGGCAAAAAAATATTCAAAAAACGATTATTGCGCATGTGCCTATTACCAATGGACAAGTTCAAGAAACTGGCGACTTTGAACTTGATGGGGTGACGTTTCCTGCCGCTGAGGTTCAAATTGAGTTTTTAGACCCAGCCGATGACGGTGAAGACGGCGGCGATATGTTCCCGACAGGAAATATCGTTGATGAATTAGATGTTCCTGATATTGGCCGTTTCCAAGCGACATTCATTAATGCAGGTATTCCAACTATTTTCTTAAATGCAGAAGATTTGGGTTACCAAGGTACAGAATTACAAGATCATATTAATAGTGATGCAGCAGCACTAGCACGTTTTGAAAAAATTCGTGCCTATGGCGCAGTACAGATGGGTTTAATTAAAGATATTTCAGAAGCGGCTGCGCGTCAGCACACACCAAAAATTGCTTTTGTTTCTAAACCTAAAAACTATATCGCTTCAAGTGGTAAGTCAGTTTCAGAAAGTGATGTCGATTTACTGGTTCGTGCTTTGTCGATGGGTAAACTTCACCATGCCATGATGGGAACAGCAGCGGTAGCGATTGGTACGGCAGCTGCTATTCCCGGCACATTGGTAAATTTAGCAGCTGGCGGTGGTGAACGTGAAGCAGTACGCTTTGGTCATCCATCTGGGACATTACGTGTTGGTGCTCAAGCTGAACTTACAAATGGCCAGTGGGTTGTTAAAAAGGCAATTATGAGCCGTAGTGCGCGTGTGTTAATGGAAGGTTGGGTACGCGTTCCAGGTGACAGTTTCTAAAAGTCACTTAAAAATGAAAAAAGCCTCTCCATTTTGTAGAGGCTTTTTTACATGGGCCTTCGAAAACTCATCACGCACTTTTCATAGTGAATCGTGTATGATGTAGCGCATGAATGCTTCATGACATTCAATAAAATTTCTCTACTGATTTTATCGAGGCGACTGTGTCATCACTCTCTCAAGTTAATGCGGATGTTTTAAAACAAGCTCAACAACGTATTCAACAAGATTTATTGACGACACTGGCCGCATTTTCAATTCCAGAACCTTTAAAAAGTGCAGTACACCATGCAGTCATGCTTGGTGGAAAACGTGTGCGTCCAGCTTTATGTTATGCCACGGCTTCTTTACAGCCAAATCCGAATTTTGCTGCGGCTCGCCGTGCTGCGGTTGCAGTTGAACTTATTCATTGTTACTCACTAGCACACGATGATTTGCCTTGCATGGATAATGATTTACTGCGTCGTGGTCAGCCGACTTGCCATGTTGCGTTTGGTGAAGATACTGCTTTGCTTGCAGGCGACATTTTACAATCAATGGCTTTTGAGGTTTTAGGGAGCCGTTTGTTCGATGAACAAGGCCAGGGTACCGATGCCGCGATTGTATTAAAACAAATGCAGATTTTAGCAACTGCTAGCTCCAAAATGGTCTCTGGACAGGTTTTAGATTTGCAAGCTGAAGGCAAGCAAATTACTCAAGACGAACTTGAAAATATTCATCGCAATAAAACCGGTGCGCTCATTCAGGCGGCCATTATGATGGGTGCAGTGACTATCTTCTCTGGAACAGATCAAGCAATTCCAAAGTTGCGTCAATATGGGCAAACGATAGGTTTGGCTTTTCAAGTATTAGACGATATTCTTGATATTACTTCGAGTACTGAAACCTTGGGTAAAACTGCAGGTAAGGATGAACAAGTACAAAAATCGACGTACCCAGCCTTAATGGGGCTCGAACAAGCAAAGTCGTATGCTAAAGAATTGCATGATCAAGCTTTTGAAGCCTTAGCTCATTTTGGTGACGATGCAAAAGAATTAGTAGATATCTCACAATTTCTTTTAGCACGTACCAATTAATAATATTAAATCAATATTCGTGCTTCTATTCATATTCAATGAATAAGGGAGAAAAGAATGAATGGTGAACAACTCCATCAAAAAGCAATTGAAATCGCTCGCAATCTTCCTTTTAGCCAACAGGATCATCCATTTGGGCCCGAATATGAAGTTTTTAAAATTTTAGAAAAAATATTCATGCTGACCGCAGAAGTAGCTGATGTCAAAATAGTTAATGTCAAATGTGATCCCTATAAAAGTCAGGAATATCAGGAGCTCTATTCATTTATTATTCCGGGCTATCACATGAATAAAAAGCACTGGATTTCGATTACACCGCATAAGAACTTAACAACCGATTTACTTCAAGATTTAATTCGCGACTCTTATGATTTGGTTGTAAAAAAACTCCCTTTGAAAGATCAGAAAAGATTAAAAAACCAATAATATAAAAGATAAAAAACGGCGACATAGTGGTCGCCGTTTTGACTTCAATTACGTATTCAAAGTAACTAAATTAATTATGTTTTCCCATAATTCCGCGAATTGTATTTAAAACATCGGCTGGTAAAACCACAGTTTTAGCATTGCTTGATTTCGCCATATCTTGCATCGCTTTGACATACTGTTCACCTAATAGGTAGGCAACTGGCGTTTCTTTATCACCCACTGCACTTGTCACCATCTCAATGGCTTTTTGTGAAGCTTCAGCCAAAACAACTTGTGCTTCTGCATCACGGCGAGATGCTTCTAAGCGACCATCAGCTTCTAAAATTGCAGCTTGTTTTTCACCATCAGCTCTCGTTACTGTAGCACGGCGTTGACGTTCTGCCGCAGCTTGAGCTTCCATGGCAGCTTGCATGGTAGAAGAGGGTTGAATGTCTTGAATTTCAACAGTTTTTAAAGTGATCCCCCAATCTGAAATATCATCGGAAATCGCAGCTTTGAGCTTCGCTTTAATATGATCTCGTGAAGACAAAGCATCATCTAGATCCATTTCACCGACAATAGAACGTAACGAAGTTTGTACAAGGTTTTGAATAGCCCATGTATAGTTTTCAATACCATAAACCGCTTTTTCTGGTGTGGTTAAATTAATATATGCCACAGCATTCATGAGTAATACAGCATTGTCACGCGTAATCACTTCTTGAGATGGGATATCTAACACAATATCTTTAGTGGTAACTTTATAAGCCACTTCATCAACATAGGGAATCACGAAATTAAGCCCGGGATTAAGGGTAGAATGATATTTCCCTAAACGTTGAACAATCCACTTATAACCCTGAGGAACAATACGAACCCCTTTAAAAATGGTGACAGCCACAAAAGCCAAAAAGGCTAAAACAATAATAGTACCGACTGGCATGAAAATACCCTCTCTTTATCTTTAATGTTTATGAAGTACCATGGGACTGGACAATTAAGTCATTACCCGAAATATCAATAACTCTCACACGATCACCGACTTTGACTGGTGTGGTGCTTCGGCAGTTCCACTCATCCGCCCCTAAAATGGGCATTGGAAAACGAACGATAATTTGGTCATGGTCAAGACCAGTTTGAATCACCATACCAATTTGACCAATAGTCGCTTCACGGGGTAATCCCGCTTTAGTTTTATCAATTGATAATGGTTTAATAAATTTGAACCAAAGAATGGTGCATAGCACTGACAGAACTATCCACAATACAATTTGCGTTGTGAGGCTAATATCTGGAAATAACCAGTAGAGAAAGCACACCATAATGGCGGCAATACCAAACCAAAGCGCGGCAAAGGCGGGTAGAATCAGTTCAGAAAGAATAAGTAAGATACCCAATACAAACCAGTGCCAAGGTTGTATAACAAACTCCATAGATCTGCTCTTTTATATATCTTTATGATGGGTAAAAGTGACTCAATATCACTTTTACCACTGTAGCAGATGATAGGGAGTGTGGATAGAAAAAAACCACCTCAATTAGAATTTAGGGCGTGGTGCAGGCTTAAACGCAGCTGGAGATTTTTTGAAGTTTGCAATTGCAGTTTCAACTTGGCGTATTTGCGCTTGAGCTGCTTTTTCGCCTTCCAAAATTGCTTGATTACTTGATTTGAGATCAAGAGTACCTAGATGACCAACTTTAGGTTGAATGACAACATTGGCCTGCTTGAGCTCTTCATTAATACTTTGTTGACCCATGATATTAATGGTTTGATCCAGTAGTCCCCACATATTGGCTGGGCGATTTCCTGCTGGACGCGCGGAAATATCAACAGCAATCACAATATCTGCACCCATGTCACGAGCTGTTTTAACAGGAATTGGGCTAACCAATCCACCATCGACATATTTCTGCTTGCCAATTGTCGCTGGTACAAACACATTTGGAATACTACAAGATGCACGTACTGCTTGGCCTGCATTACCTTTAATGAAGTCAGCTTTTTGACCATTATCAAGGCGTGTTGCCACGGCAGCAAAACGGATTGGAAACTTCTCAATCGGTTTATTGCCTACATTACGGTTAACGTAGTCCTGTAACTTTTGTCCAAGAATAATACCCTGACGATTAAGTGTTAAATCGCGGATATCTGACTCTTGTAACTTTAGAGCCAGACTTTGCAATTGATAAGGCGTTTGTCCACTTGCGTAGATACTTCCAACAAAGCTACCGGCACTGGTACCCGTGACAATTTTAGGTTTAATTCCGTGAGACTCTAAAACCTTAATTACACCAATATGTGAAAATCCTTTTGCTCCACCGCCACCTAAAGCAAGTGCAATCACAGGTTCACGGGCTTTCATTGAGGTTGTCGGTGTTGGTGTTTTGCTAAATTTATCACAGCCAAATAGTGCTAGAGAGATAAATCCAATACTGGCAAATTGAGCAATTTTCATCTTTAAAAATAATCTACGTCGAGATAAATTAAGAGGGCTCATGAGACCAGATTTGCTCAATTTTTGCTAGGTTTTTTTCACTAGATTTTGTAAAGGTTCAGCAAGCCAATTACGATTTTTAGGTGATATTTTTCCTTCATAACGCTCAAAAATCTTGGCGAGATCTTCGTCGTAGTTGCCACTTGGGTTTAGGTGACCTAAGCAGTGAATCGTCTTGTGATCATAATCAAAAGAAAACATCACAATGGGAATATTGGCTTTTGCTGCGATATGGTAAAAACCACTTTTCATTTTTTTTGCTTTTTTACGTGTGCCTTCGGGCGCCATTCCAATCCAGATCTTGTCATATTTTTGAATGGTTGCAACGACTTGCTCAGTAAGTCCATTGGCTGTGTCACGTTTAACTGGAATGACCCCAGCCCAATCTAAAGCTCGTTTAAACGGTGGTTTAAAAAGGGCATCTTTACCTAGGACCGTAATTTGAATACCTAATCCAAAAATTGCAAGAAAGCCATACCATCCATCAATATTGGAAGTATGGGGGGAAATAATCGCCACTGCTTTTGGCAAATTAGGAACTTCACCTTCAATTGTCCAACCTTGCGCTAAAAAAAGTTTTTTAAATAGCGCTCGGCTTAAAGCAGTACCGCGTTGAGGTACTAAATCAGGTAAATTAGGGAAATGTTGATCCATATTTTTTTAAATTTTAACTTGTCCTAGTTTTATCTTAATCTTTTGAAATATATGCTTCATTGGCAAAATGTAAGAACAACATGACATTTGATGTTATTCCTCATTAAACAAATAAAAAGTAGGTTTCTATGTTGCGGCAGCAAAATCTTTATCTTCTGCTATTTTCTTTATATTGGGCACAAGGACTGCCTGTTGGGTTTATGACTCATGCTTTACCTGTGATTTTAAGGGCAGAAGGAGTTTCACTCGCCCACATTGGTGGCTTTGGCTTATTAATGTTGCCGTGGTCAATCAAGATTTTTTGGGCGCCATGGGTCGACCGACACGCACTTTCCCGTTTAGGACATTATCGTAGTTGGATTCTACCTACTCAGTTTTTGACGGTAGCTGTACTGTGTATTTTATCTTTTTTCCCCGTTCAAGCTTTAGATCAACCTATTTATTTATTAGCCTTTTTTATTTCACTACTTTTTATGAACTTAACTGGAGCAACACAAGACATTGCTACCGATGCTTTAGCAGTCAACTTGTTAAAACATGATCAGCAGCATTGGGGCAATACATTTCAGGTCATTGGTTCACGCTTAGGTTTTATTGTTGGGGGAGGTGCCGTACTTTGGTGCTTAGACTGGTTAACATGGCAACCCACTTTTTTGCTATTAGCAACCATAGTATTTTTAAATACTTTACCTATTTGGTTATTTAAAGAGCCTCAACATACTTCTCATGCGAGTCGCGAACTCAAACTTAATCAGCAAAATTTAGTCCTAAAAATTAAAGCTTACCTAAGATATTTCTCTCAAAATAAAGAACTCCGTTCTTGGTTGGTGGTACTGATCACTTTTAAAGTAGCAGACGGCTTAGCTGGACCATTACTTAAACCTTTAATGGTTGATATGGGGTTAAGTTTTACTCAAATTGGTGTTTACATCACGATGCTCGGTGCATTAGCAGCACTCGCTGGGGCGGCAATAGCAGGAGGCGTGCTTAAATACTTTTCAAGACCAGCAGCATTAATTGGCTTTTCAATTTTTAAAATTATGAGTGTAGGAGCCTATGCTTATTTAGCCTATGCCTATGAACAAAAAATTCAGTTGAATGTCTGGGTTATATATACAGTCAATGCTTTAGAAGATGCATTCTCGGCAATGCTATTGGTAGCTATGTTGACTCTAGTCATGCATTACAGTCGAAAAGAATATGCGGGGACAGATTTTACCTTTCAGGTTTCAGTTATGGCGACTGTTAGCGGTCTTCTTTATAGTTTTAGCGGTGTGATTGGAGATTTACTCGGTTATTTCCATTATTTGATAGCTATTGTCATTATTGCAGTGATCAGTTTACTGCCTATTTTCCTCTGGAAACATGAGAAACTACAGGAAAAATAATGTTAACTAAATGAAATAAAGAACTTTAATATTGCTCAAGCAGTGATCTAAGCTTTATCTACTACCTTTGTCTATGTTTTTAAAAATGTATATTTTTAGCTATTTAAATGCTCAATTAATTGTGCCATCTTGTGTGGGTAGCAAATGGAAGCTAAATGGAGAAAAAATGGATTTGGATAACAAGAAAAATCATGTGAATCAATCAAAATGGGCAGAAAAATGTTCAATTAGATTGGTTATTAGCCTAAAGTCTAAAAAAGAATAATGAAATAACGATTTAATCATTCTATAAGATAAGAGAGTTGTGTAGGATTCGTTACAACATGAAGTTAAGGTAAAAATCTGTAAATCAAAGTATGTTTTTTATGTCTTTGTTTATCGGTTTTAGTCTTGCACAACGTTGAAATTGGTTTTGGTTGCGGTAATAAAATTAATGTAACCAATGTGGAGGAGAGTTGATTTTTTAGCCCCTAGTTTAATGGCGTAAATCAACTTGGCATGGATAGGCAACATAAAATATATTTTTAGGAGTTTTTGATGGATCTATTCCTTAATCGTAAATCTTTCGTTATTAAAAGTTTAGCTCTTACAGTTACAGCTTTAATGATGAGTGGGGCACATGCTGCGACTTCCGACAAAGCGGAAATTCAACAGCTTCGTAAAGAAGTTGAAGCGTTAAAAGCTTTAATTCAAGAACAACGTCAAGTTCAGCAACAACAACAGCAAGTACAGCAACAACAGCAAGTACAGTTAGCTGAAGTTAAGGCACAACCTCAAGCTGCTGCACCAGCTTCTCCATTAGCATCATTAAAATCTAAAACTGGTGCTGATGTGAATCTATATGGTTTTGTTCGTGGCGATGCTAACTATATTATCGAAGGTGCGGATGGTGACTTCGCTGATGTAAGTAAGTCTAATGGTGAAGCAAAAGATAAATTGCGTGCTACTGCTAAAACGACTCGTCTAGGTTTAGATTTTACTGCTCCTGTAAGCAATGCCAAAGTTGGTGGTAAAATTGAGTTGGACTTTGCAAGTGGTGACAATAACAAATCTGAAAATGTACGTATTCGTCATGCTTACTTAACTTATAACAACTGGTTGTTTGGTCAAACTACATCTAACTTCTTGGCGAGCCACGCACCAGAAATGATCGACTTTTCGACGAACATTGGTGGTGGTACAACGCGTATTCCACAAGTACGTTATAACTATAAATTAGCTCCTGCGACTCAATTATTTGTTTCAGCTGAGGAAGGTAATAGTTCAGCAACAGGTGACTCAGTTAAATATAGATTACCTGTATTAACAGCTAAAATTACTCAAGGTTATGCTGGTGGTAATGGTAATGCTTCTGCTCGAGCTTTTGTTGAAAACTACAAATCAGGAAAGGGCGATGACCAGACTGGGTGGGGCGTTGCTGCAGGTACTGACTTTAAAGTAGCAGATCCTTTAAAACTCTTTGCTGATGCTTCTTATGTTGTAGGTAACAGTAACTACTTATATGGTAGTAATTCTGCTTATACTTTAGTTAATGATAATATTGAGCAAAATGAATTTGTAGCTGTACAAGTGGGTGGAACTTATAAGATTTTACCTAACCTACGTGCTACTTTAGCATACGGTGCTCAATTCGCTGATGATGGCACAGACTATGCTAAAGCATATACTGCGGGTAATGAAAAAGTTCAGCAAGCATGGCTCAACGTCATTTATACACCAGTTAAACCAATTGACTTAGGTATTGAATATGTTAATGGTAAACGCGAAACCTTTGCTGGTGATGATTACAAAGACAACCGTGTTGGTTTAATGGCTAAATACAGTTTCTAAAAACAATATTTAGTTAAAAGCTCAAAAGACGAGGTTAAATCTAACCTCGTCTTTTTTTATATAAATTAAAAGAATTAGCATGCTTTAAAGCTTCTGAATTAGATCATTTTTTATTTAAGTCATTTTTAAGTTTCAATTTCTACATTAGAGCATCATAAAAAGATTGTAGTCACCCAAGATGCTGAATTTTTTTTCTACTTTAAAACATAAGCAGATTTCGCTGTTTATGTTTAATTTGATTATAGCCATTTGGTTAGGGGCAATTCTAAATATTGGTTTTTATCACCAAGTGCACCTTTTAACTCCATATTTTGGAATAAAGGCTATTCTATTTTTAGCTGCTACAGTAGTTATTGTGGTTGCTGCTTATTATGCGCTTTTACAGATTTTAAACTGGAAATGGACCGCTAAAATTTTTGCAATTTTACTCATCGTGATTGGTGGTTTTAGCTCTTATTTCGTCAATACCTTAGGTGTAATTATCTCACCTGATCAGATTCAAAATATGATACAAACTGATGTCTCTGAAGTTTCTGATTTAATTTCATTACGTTTCGGGCTTTGGACAGTTTTCTTTGTTGTTTTGCCTATTATTCTAATTACTCAGGTAAAGCTTAAACAAGAAAAAGTATCTTACTTATTAATGAAAAAGCTTGGTTCGATTGTAGCCTCATGTGCAATCGTGGGTATTTTACTATTTGTTTATTATGTTGATTTTGCATCTATTTTTCGTGAGCATCGTGATTTGAAAGGTATGATCTCACCACAAAATAGCATTTCTTCCTTAATGTCTTATTACCATAAAATGGCGCCTAAGAAGAACTTGCCACTTATACATTATGGAGAAGATGCTCATCAAGTTCAGCAAGTACAAAGCAACTTGCCTAAATTAATGGTACTCGTTGTTGGTGAGACTGCCCGTGCAGAAAGTTTTGCATTAAATGGTTATTCGAAAAATACGAATCCGGAACTTTCTAAACAAGATATTTTGAATTTTTCCCAAGTCAGCTCATGTGGTACAGCAACTGCTGTGTCGGTTCCATGTATGTTCTCTGGAATGCCTCGCGTTGACTATGATGAACAACTAGCAAGCCATCGTGAAGGTCTATTGGACATTGCTAAACGTGCGGGTTACCAAGTAACTTGGATTGATAATAACTCTGGCTGTAAGGGTACTTGTGATCGTGTTGAACAGTACAAAATACCAGAAAAGTTAAAGCAAAAATGGTGTAAAGATGGCGAATGCTATGATGATATTTTAATTGATAGCTTAAATGAGTATTTAGCGACTATTCCTAAAGAAGACACTCGTCCGCGACTCATTGTTTTACACCAAGTCGGAAGTCATGGTCCAGCCTATTACAAGCGTGCACCTGCCCAATATCAACCGTTTAAACCGACTTGTGATACTAATGCGATACAGGGCTGTTCTCAAACAGAGTTATTAAATAGTTATGATGACACTATTGTATATACAGACCATGTGTTAAGTCAGATCATTAATAACCTAAAAGAATTATCGAAATATCAAACAGGTTTATGGTATTTATCTGATCATGGTGAATCGACGGGTGAACATGGTTTATATTTACATGGTTCACCATATGCAATTGCACCGACCCAACAAACGCATGTACCAATGATAATGTGGTTTTCTGATAGCTGGAAACAACACAACCTTGCACAAGTGAGTTGTTTAGGCCAACAAACTAAAGAAAAGTTAAGTCAGGATAATTTATTCCCAAGCTTACTGAGTTTGTTAGGTGTAAAAACTCAGGTCATCAACCCTCAACTGGATATGCTGCACTCTTGTGCCCATGTGAATTAGAGCGAGCCTAGAACATGACAAAAATCTTGATGATTGAAGATGATTTTATGATTGCAGAGTCAACAATAACGTTGCTGCAATATCATCAATTTGAAGTGGAGTGGGTCAATAATGGCTTAGACGGTCTGGCTCAGTTGGCTAAAAATAAATTCGATTTAATTCTTTTGGACTTAGGGCTACCTATGATGGATGGCATGCAGGTCTTAAAGCAAATTCGCCAAAGAGCAGCAACTCCCGTCTTAATTATTTCAGCGCGAGATCAGTTACAAAACCGTGTTGATGGCTTAAATCATGGTGCAGATGATTACTTGATCAAACCATACGAGTTTGATGAGTTACTTGCCCGTATTCATGCGCTATTACGCCGTAGTGGCGTAGAGGCTCAGCTTGCGAATCATGAGCAACTATTACAAAGTGGTGATCTGGTTTTAAATGTTGAGCAACATATTGCAACGTTTAAAGGACAGCGTATTGATTTGTCTAATCGTGAATGGGCAATTCTGATTCCTTTAATGAGTCACCCAAATAAAATCTTTTCTAAAGCAAATCTTGAAGATAAGTTATATGATTTCGATAGTGATGTGACCAGTAATACGATTGAAGTATATGTACATCACCTGAGAGCTAAACTCGGGAAAGACTTTATCCGAACGATTCGAGGATTGGGTTACCGTTTAGGGCAATCGTAACTTAATTTTGGAACTTCATAACAGTGCATTATTCATTAAAAAAACGACTGATTTGGGGCACCTCAATTTTCAGTGTCATCTTAGGTTGTATATTAATTTTTAGTGCGTATAAAGTTGCACTGCAAGAAGTTGATGAAATTTTAGATACGCAAATGCGTTATTTAGCTGAACGAACAGCTGAATATCCATTGAAAACGGTAAGCAGTGAGTTTGATTTTCATAAAACTTATCATGAAGAAGATCTATTTGTAGATATTTGGGCTTATAAAGATCAAGCCCATTTATCACACCATCTCCATTTATTGGTTCCACCTGTTGCACAAGCTGGCTTTTACTCACATAAAACCAGTAACGGCTTAATCCGTACCTATGTTTTACCGTTAAAGGATTACCAGATTCAGATTAGCCAGCAAGAAAAGGTTCGTGAGGCTTTTGCTTGGGAACTTGCAGGTAGCATGTTCATTCCATATTTGATTATCTTACCATTTGCGATTTTTGCTTTAGCTGCAATTATTCGTCGTGGGCTAAAGCCGATTGATGACTTTAAAAATGAACTGACCCATCGTGACTCAGAAGAGCTGACGCCTATTGAAGTTGTAGATTATCCTCAAGAATTGTTACCCACAATTGATGAAATGAATCGACTTTTCGAGCGCATTTCTAAGGCACAAAACGAGCAGAAACAGTTCATTGCAGATGCAGCCCATGAACTTCGAACCCCTGTGACTGCTTTAAATTTACAAACTAAAATTTTAATTAGTCAATTTCCTGAGCAGGAATCGCTGCAAAATTTGAGTAAAGGATTAGCGCGTATTCAGCACTTGGTGACACAGCTTTTAGCGCTGGCTAAGCAGGATGTATCTTTAAGTGTGATTGAACCGACGAGAGCTTTTCAGCTTAATGATGTCGCTTTAAATTGTGTTGAACAGCTTGTTAATCTGGCTATGCAAAAAGAAATCGACTTGGGCTTTGTTCGTAACGAGCCAATTGAAATGCATAGTGTTGAGCCAACTGTTCATTCAATTATTTTTAACTTAATTGATAATGCCATCAAATATACCCCTCATGAGGGGATGATTAATATTTCTGTTTTCACTGCTACAGATGGCGATGCGTGTATACAAATTGAAGATAGCGGCGCGGGGATCGACCCAGAACATTATGATAAAGTTCTAAAGCGTTTTTATCGTGTACATCATCATCTTGAAGTGGGGAGTGGTTTAGGTCTATCCATTGTTGACCGAGCAACTCAACGTTTAGGTGGGACTTTGACACTAGACAGAAGTTTAGAGCTTGGTGGACTTTCGGTTTTGGTTAAACTTCCAAAGATTTTACATGTTCACGAAACAAGAACTTGAGTTAGACAAGTTCTTGTTTGACTCGTTTTTCAAACTCAAAGCGGTGAATACAAACGGCATAAAATAAGATATTTACCGCCCAAATGACCCAACCTGTCCATAAATTATGACTTAGGAAATGTGCTCCACGCATCATTTGTGCACATCCCATCATAAAGCCTAATAAAATGCCTGAAATGAGATAAAAATAGGCACGTTTGGGTTGTTCAAGACGATAAACAAAATAACCTGTCATTAAAATAAAGCCAGCGCTTGCATGTCCACCCGGAAAGCAATGCCCATGTTTCGCAGTAAAGTCCCAAATATAGCCACCTAAGCTGTTAGGATGAATCATATTCCAAGGGCAGGCATGAGCAGATTGTGATTTTAAGAGACCAACCAGTGCGCTGCCAACCATGCTCACGAAAAACATATAACCATATTGCCAGCGATAAAGCTTTAATTTCTCAACTTTAAATGACGCAAGCCATAGACCGAAAAAAATGACATAAATGCCAGTAATGATCTGCTTTACAATCTCATGATTAAGTCTTTCCAGATACCAATTGTCTCGATTGAAAAAATGACCTGTTGAATCAATCCAAGGTTGGATGAGGTACATATCAATTTTCCCACCCACTGGAAAAACGATTAAAAGCAGCAAAAAACTGAGAAAAAGAAAGATGATATTAATTTGGAAAAATTGTTTTTGTTGATTCATACCATGCAACATCAATTAGATTGTGAGTAAAGGCATTACATAAAATAAAACTTAAATTGCTCTTAAACTATACTGAAGAAAGAGTTCAATCTTCTTTAAAAAATAAAAAAGCGACGAGAAGTATCGTCGCCTTGAGCACTTTAGAAAGTATTAAAACATACCCTCTTCAGAGTTCGCCGAAATTTTATGAATAGACAAATCTGCACCACGAAACTCGTCTTCTTGAGATAAGCGAATGCCAATGGTCGCTTTAAGAATGCCATAAACAATAAAGCCGCCAGCAAGTGCAATAGCGATCGCGAGCGCTGTTCCGATGAGTTGTGAGGCAAACGATACGCCGCCTAAACCACCAAGCCATTGTTGACCAAATAGGCCTACTGCAATACCACCAAATGCTCCGCATACGCCGTGTAAAGGCCAGACACCTAACACATCGTCAACTTTAAGTTTGTTTTGAGTATAGGTGAATAGATACACAAACATAGCCCCAGCTGCACCACCAATCACAAGTGCACTGATTGGATGGACAATGTCAGAGCCTGCACAGATTGCCACTAAACCAGCAAGAGGACCGTTGTGTAAGAAGCCTGGGTCATTTTTCCCAATCGCATTGGCTGTAATTGTACCGCCAACCATTGCCATGAGCGAGTTAATAGCAACTAACCCAGAAATAGCATCAACACGCTGCGCACTCATCACATTAAAGCCAAACCAGCCAACAATTAAAATCCATGAGCCAAGCGCTAAAAATGGAATAGAAGAAGGGGGATGAGCACTTACACGACCATCTTTCTTATAACGGCCAGAACGTGCACCCAATAAAATCACAGCAGCAAGTGCAATCCAACCGCCCATGGCATGAACTACGACTGAACCCGCAAAGTCGTGAAACGTTGCGCCAAAGGTTGTTTCTAACCACTTTTGCAGACCGTAGTTGCCATTCCAGACCATACCTTCGAAAAATGGATATACCAACGCAACTAAAGCGAGTGTGGCAATTGCTTGTGAACGCATTTTTGCACGTTCAGCAATACCACCAGAAATAATGGCAGGAATTGCCGCAGCAAAAGTGAGTAAAAAGAAGCAACGCATAAGGTTATAGCCATGATCACTTGATAAAACCGTACCATCATGGAAGAAGTGCTGGCCATAAGAGATGTAGTAGCCAACAAAGAAATATGCGATTGCAGAAAGGGCAAAGTCAGTCAGAATTTTACTAAGTGCGTTCACCTGATTTTTATGGCGAACCGTACCAAGTTCCAAGAATGCAAAACCTGCGTGCATGGCAAGAACCAAAACTGCACCAAGTAATAAGAAAAATAGATCTACATTTTGCATAGCATGCTCGAAAAAAGTGCTAAATTCCATTTTGGAACAAATCTGGGTCTGTAAATTGCACCAAAATAGATTTAAGGAATCTAAAAACCTAAGCTTGTCGAAACAAACTCAATTGCATAAAAGTGAATATGCAATAAGCGCACCAATTTGGATTAAATAAGGGTTTTTTGGCGATAAATGGTGCGTTGATTTGGTTAAAGAGGGGCAGTTTTGGCGCTTTTTACGTTATAAGTCATCTAATACGCTTATAAATTGTCCTGAAAGAGATCGTTATTAAATTTTTTAAAAATTATCTATATTCAATTAATGATCAGACCAAACCGATTGCGCGACTTCAATAAAAGCTTTCGCAGCGGGACTCATGTGCTTTTTATTTTTGACTGCGAGACCAATAGAACGTTTAAGGTTTGGTTTAAAAGGACGTTTAACCACGTTGGGATAAAGTGAGAGTAACTCTTTAGTGAGTACCATATCAGAGACAATCGAAATCCCTAATTGATTGTGAACCATGCTAACGATACTTAGAATTTGTGACACATAAAATTTGATGTCTGGTTTCACATTAAAGTTTTTTAAAATTAATTCGACCTGATGTCGACTGCCAGCCATCGTCATAATAAAAGGGCAATTTTCTAGCTGTGCTGGATCAATATAGAGCTGCTGCGCGAGCGGGTAACCACTCGGAATTAAGGCAACAAAACGATCTTCAATTAATGGAAATGTATCAAAACGCTCATCTGGCATAATCAAAAAACCAACCTCTATGCGCCGTTCCAATAACCACTGAGCAACTTCTTTATCTTCACCTTCATCGATATAAATTTCGATTTTAGGGTAGCGTTGCCGAAAGCTTTCTAAAATTTCAGGTAATAGATAAATGGATGATGAAGCTCCAAAAGACCCTATACGTAATGTTCCTTCATTTAAACCGTGGATGGCCGCCACTTCTTTTTCTAATGTATCGGAAATACTCAATAACTCTTTTACATGAGTAAGAAGCTGCTGACCTGTCGTGGTGAGTTCAATATCACTTTGGGTTCTTGAAATTAGGTTAATGCCCCATTGTTGTTCTAATGATTTAAGTGCATGGGAAACTGCCGACTGTGAAATGCCCAACTTTTCTGCTGTAGCAGTAAAGCTTTTTAGTTCAGCAATGAGTGCAAAAATTTCAAGCTGGGTAAATGTCATGTCGTATTTGTTATGAGTAAAAACTCATTTTATCATGAGTTTTCATTATCTTTAATATATGAGTAAGCCATGCTAGTTGCCAAACCAGCAAGTTCCAACAAAACTCGAGTAAAGAAATGAATAGTATTGTTTTATCTCTTTTTCCTTTAGTTGCATTAATTGCATCGGGATACTTATTTAAAAAATATCGTTTTTTTAGCGATGAGTTTTGGGCTGGGGCAGAGAAGCTAAATTACTATATTTTATTTCCAGCTTTGCTTTTTAGTACGCTATCGACCACAAAAATTGACTTACAAAGCTTAAGTACAGCCATTATTGCGATGGTGATTGTGGTTTTAGCTGTGACTATCTTTTTATACATACTCCGAATGTTTTGGCACATACCGCCTGCACGTTTTGGTGTGCATGTACAAAGTATGGTTCGCTTTAATACCTATATTGGTTTGGCTTTAGTCACTTCGCTTTTTAAAAGTGAAGGAATGGCAATACTGGCAATTTTATTGGCGCTTTGCATTCCACTTGTGAACATTATTTCGGTACTTGCATTAACTTCTAAAGAACACATGGCAATTAAACCTATTTTAATTGCACTTCTTAAAAATCCTTTAATTGCATCGTGTGTAGTAGGGGCAGCAGTCAATGCACTTCACATCCCGATTTGGGAAGGCTTTAGTCAGTTTATTAAGCTTTTTTCAGTGTCGAGTTTGCCATTAGGTTTGTTATGTGTTGGTGCAGCTTTACAGTTTATGCAAATTAAAAAAGATATTGTCGTGTTGGCGGCAGACACTTTTGCACGACTTTTAGCAGTGCCTGCTTTGGCTTACGCGGTCTGCATGTGGTTTGGTTTGCCAAGTTTGCAAACACAAATTTTAGTTATTTTCTTTGCACTACCGACTGCTTCCGCTTCCTACATTTTAACCAAAGTTTTGGGTGGCGATAGTCAGCTCATGGCAGCCGTGATTAGCTTTCAAACTCTATGTGCCGCAGTAACCTTGCCATTAGTGATTTGGTGGATTTCTTAAGATATAAATTTTAGATAAGTCGTATTTAAAGAATGCTTTGCTACCTTCCTCATCTGATTATTGCTACACTTTTTTCTTTTTCAGGTGGATGAGTATGTCCTTTGATCTCAAAGTGAGCTTGCAGCAAAGGTCTGAACCGTCTGTACAGCAGAAAAAACTGAATCGCCTGATTGATAAAATAGAACAGCAAAAAGTTAGCCTGAGCACTTGGCAAAATGCGCAAGCCGAGATTCAACAGCACATACGGCAAAAACTGATGCCTGTGTATAGTGATTTACATGAAGTCTTATTTCAGCAGTTGTCTCAACTTTGGAATATGTTACATAGCCATGAGTTTTCCAAAGCGGATATACAACAACTAGATGAAAAAATTGCCCAACTTGCACAAACGTTGAAGCGCTCCAAAATGCTATCTGCTGAACAGTTAGAGCTGGTAAAGCAGATCGATACCTTTTATCAGCAACATGTGGGGGAGTTGGTAAAAAAGACTAAAAAAATTCAGCCAATAAAATCTGAATATGATGAAAGTACTGAGCAAAGTGCAGAGTTAGAAGAAGACTTTGAACAGTATGCTGCAGAGCAACAACAAGCACGAGAACAAGCCAAGCAGCAAAGACAGCAACAGAAACGTGAACAAGCTGAGCAAATGGCAGCGCAGTCACTCAAAACAGTTTATTTAAAAATTGCCGCGATGATTCACCCAGACCGTGAGCAAGATGAAACTAAAAAATTAGAAAAAACCGAGCTGTTTCAACAGGCCAGTCAGGCCTACGAAAAGCAGGATTTGTTTTATTTACTCAAACTCCAGTTACAGCTTGAACAGAATAAAGGGCTAGGTGCTAAAGACTTATCTGCTGAGCAGTTGCGGTTTTATAAACTGGCTTTAGATGCACAAAGTCAGCAGCTTGAAAGTCAAATAGCTGAGATTTTAGATTCTTTTCAGCTAGCCAAGAATGTAAAAGCAGAGCATGTACATATCAGTGATGTTTATAAAGCTGTAGATGCTGATTGTGCTGAGTTAAAGCAGCAGTTGAAGTGGGAAAAGGAACGTTTAAAGCACATGAAAAAGGTGAGTGGGGTAGAGATGTTGTTGGGGCATGGGGTGCTTTAGTCTAGCTCACTCAGGTAGAGTGGAAGAGATTCAATGTATAATTTTGAAGATTGATTTTCCTATATATAGTATTTATTATTTAACCTGATAACAATATATGGAGTTTATACTTTAACTTTAATTTTTTAAACTTGGAGAATATTAAATTTGGAAAGAGCTATAAGTTTCAGACAATCTTGGATTTCTTATAGAAGTACTAGATTGAAAGAGAAAGAAAGCCATCAGCCTAAACAGGCTAAGGATGGTGTACCAGTTCTATCTTTAAAACATTACTTAGACGCTTTATCACATATTTTAGATCAGAGTTTTAGGGCTTTTGAAGATCGAGAGTACCTAAGTAACCAAATTTATTCGAAATATTCTAGACGAACTGAACTTTTATCCTATTTTGATTTCGAGTCTGAAGTTAAACAAGAGATTGCAAAGTCAGCTTTGGTGGTATGCCTTAAAAATTTAGAAAAACGTGCATTAAATGCAGGCATACTTTTATTAATTCTTAAATTATTTCTATTAATATTTTTACCAATTATTTTTATAACTACTCGTAATTTTTCCATTCAAAAAAATCTCTCTATTTCTGCTTGAGACCTGAGTTATGACCAAACTGTATTTATTTACACGTTTGGGACATATCATTAAAAAACTCAAACGTGTAGTCCAAAATTCTATTTATAAGGTAAAGAATTCATGGCTAGACGTAAAAAGTCAAAAGCTAAAAAGCGAACTAATATTGCTAAACCTCAGCCAATCATCATTATTAAAGAGCAACCAAAAAGTTCGCGATATTGGCAGCAGGTGTTAATGGTATTGATAGTTCCCTTATTTAATTGGATGAAAGAAATTATCCAAACATATTGGAATTAAAAAAAATCCCCTCGCTAAGAGGGGATTTTTTGAATCAAATTACTGTATTAAAGCGCAGCAATCTGTTCCATATTCGCTTTAACTTTCTCTAACTGAGCAGCAAACTCAGCAAGCTTCGCTTTTTCACCTTCAACCACCGCTGCTGGTGCTTTAGATACAAAGCCTTCGTTTGCAAGTTTGCCCGCAATTTGGTCGTGTTGCTTTTGGATTTTATCCAAGTCTTTCTGCAAACGAGCAAGCTCAGCTTTAGGGTCAATTAAACCTTTCATTGGTACAAATACCGATGCATGGCTAACAACGCTAGAGCAAGACAAAGGTGGCTCTTGGTCTTTATTCAAGAACTCAATGCTTTCAACTTTAGCCAATGCTTTGAACAATGCTTCAATACGAATGATTTGTTCACGTTCAGCGTCAGATGTGTTTTGAAGTAATACTGGCAACAAGCGCGCATTACCTAAGCCTAACTCACCACGAATGTTACGTACTGCACCAATCAAACCTTGAAGCCATTGCATATCTGCTTCAGCTTGTTCATTGATTTTCGCTTGCTCAGGAATAGGGTATTGAGCAGTCATAATCGTTGGGCCACCTTGACCAAGCATTGGTGCAAGAGTCTGCCAGATTTCTTCTGTCAAATACGGCATTAACGGATGAGCCAAGCGTAAAGAAGCTTCCATCACTGCAAGTAATACACGGCGTACTTCAGCTTTACGCTCTTCTGAAACTTCTGCATCGTTCAGAACTGGTTTAGTTAACTCAACGTACCAGTCACAGTATTCATTCCAGATAAAGTCGTAAATCGCTTGAGCAGCAAGGTCTAAACGATACGTTGCAAACGCTTGATGTACAGCAGCTTCTGCTTTTTGCAAACGGCTGATAATCCATTGTTCTGGAAGTTCCCATAGATCAGGACGCGCTTCTTGACCAACAGTTTGGCCTTCAACATTCATGAGAACGAAACGAGTTGCGTTCCAGATTTTGTTACAGAAGTTACGGTAGCCTTCAACACGTTTTAAGTCGAACTTGATATCACGACCAGTGTTTGCAAGTGCACAGAACGTGAAACGAACTGCGTCAGTACCATAAGCATTAATGCCTTCTGGGAACTCTTTACGCGTTGATTTTTCAATCTTCGCTGCATCTTTCGGGTTCATGAGACCAGTTGTACGTTTCGCAACTAAGCTTTCTAAATCAATACCGTCAATCAAGTCTAATGGGTCGAGTACGTTACCTTTAGACTTCGACATTTTTTGACCTTCACCATCACGTACCAAGCCGTGAACGTAAACAGTCTTAAATGGAACTTGAGATGAACCATCTTCATTTTTCATGAAGTGTAGGGTCATCATGATCATGCGGGCAACCCAGAAGAAAATGATGTCAAAACCAGTCACCAACACATCTGTAGGGTGGAAAGTTTTTAAGAAATCATTTGCTGCATCTTTTTGTGCGTCGCCAGTCCAACCTAAAGTTGAGAATGTCCAAAGTGCAGATGAGAACCATGTATCAAGAACATCTTCGTCTTGTTTAAGTTCAACGTCAGCAGCGATGTTGTTTTTCGCGCGTACTTCTTCTTCGTTACGACCCACATAGATGTTGCCATTCGCATCGTACCAAGCTGGAATACGGTGACCCCACCAAAGCTGACGTGAAATACACCAGTCTTGAATGTCACGCATCCACGCCATGTACATGTTGCTGTACTGCTCTGGAACAAACTTAATACGGCCATCTTGAACTGCTTCAATTGCAGGCTCAGCAAGAGGCGCAATTTTTACATACCATTGGTCAGTCAGTAACGGTTCAATGATCACGCCTGAACGGTCGCCACGTGGCGCTTTTAAGTCATACGGTTGGATTTGATCTAACCAACCTTCAGCTTCAGCTTGAGCAACTAATTTTTTACGTGCTTCAAAACGCTCTAAACCAGCATAGTCCGCAGGTGCAATAATAGTTTTAGAAATTTGTTCGCCAGCTTTTGCAATATATTCAAACTCACCTAAAACTTCGGCGTTTTTGTTGAAGATATTAATGATTGGCAAGCTATTACGTTTACCTAGGTCATAGTCATTGAAGTCGTGAGCAGGCGTGATTTTTACACAGCCAGTACCGAAGTCTTTTTCAACGTAGTCGTCAGCAACGATCGGAATTAAACGACCCGTAATTGGCAATACAATATTTTTACCAACAAGGTGTGCATAACGCTCATCTTCTGGATGAACGGCAACGGCAGTATCGCCGAGTAAAGTTTCAGGACGAGTTGTTGCAACAACTAAATAGTCTTTGCCGTCTTGAGTTTTAACTGATTTGTCTTCAAAGAAATATTTAAAGTGCCAAAGTGAGCCTTTTTCTTCTTTGCTTTCTACTTCAAGGTCAGAAAGTGCTGTTTGAAGTTTAGGGTCCCAGTTTACAAGGCGCTTACCACGGTAAATTAAACCGTCTTCGTGCAAACGAACGAATACTTCTTTAACTGCGTTTGATAAACCTTCGTCCATCGTGAAGCGTTCACGTGACCAGTCTACCGAAGAACCTAAGCGACGAATTTGTTTCGTAATTGTGCCGCCAGATTGTTCTTTCCATTCCCAAACTTTTTCAATGAACTTTTCACGGCCTAAGTCGTGACGAGTTACACCTTGTAGGCCAAGTTGACGCTCAACAACCATTTGAGTTGCAATACCAGCATGGTCTGTACCCGGTTGCCACAAAGTGTTTTTACCCATCATGCGGTTATAACGGGTCAGGGCATCCATAATGGCATTGTTAAAACCATGGCCCATGTGCAAACTACCAGTGACGTTTGGTGGCGGAATCATGATACAGAATGATTCACCGTGACCAGAAGGTTTGAAGTAACCTTGTTCTTCCCACGTTTTGTACCACTTCTTTTCGATCTCGGTTGGATCGTATGTGGTTGCAATATTTTGAGCGGTTTGAGCGTCAGTCATAGTAGCTTAGATCGAATATGCATAAAAAATTGCATCTATTGTAGCAAAAAAATGCCTCGAAATTAATGTGCTGAAAACAGATAAACGGTTTTGTATTTTTTTCAAAAAACGGTAGATTTATGAAAGATGGATCACAATTTAATCGTGTGGCGACACGGCACAAAAATTACAAAAGAATTGAAAAAGGATGCTGCTGATGAGTTATGAAGTTTTTTTGAAAATTTCCGATTCGACTTATACCCAATTCGAGGCCATTCGGCAAAAACTACATGATGGAGTAAGCCAAAGTCAGGCAAAAGTTTTGGGGGATGTATTGTCTGACCTTTCTTGTGAAATTATTGAGCAGGTTTTTTCTGTGCTTTTACAGTCAGGAAATGCAAGCATGTCTCCAAAACAACAAGCTGAGTCTGAAAAAGTTATTCAGCAAGTTTTAGAGACTTTTCGAAAATACATGCCTTGGTCAGTTTCATTCTTTGGAAATGAACGTCTTTTACCTTTAGTTGACTACATGACATCTCTCATGAAAGAGCAAGGGCAGCAAGTTTATATTACCTATCCGGTCACACTTCAACTCGTACAACAAGCCGAAACCCTTACCCAGCAAATTCGTGACGGTAATATGCAAAGCATTACGGCTGCATTTGAAACGCTCATACAAATTGTGGATTTAGGCGTAACAAGCCTAGTACGTGAACCTAAAAAGCGTTTAAAATTTAATTTGGTTGTCGATAAAACTCTTAACGGAGTCATCAACATGACGACGCATTTGGGCTATAAACGTTTGGAAAAGTTAGGGACACAGGTCGATCAGACCACAGCAACTCATTATATCAACCACTTTTTGGCCTTCATGCATCAAGCAGCATAATTTAAAAAGATAATAGGAACATCACATGGCCAAACTTGATACTTTGCAAAATAAAGTGGTATGGATTACGGGCGCATCTTCTGGTTTGGGTAAGGCCTTAGCAGGAGAGCTCGCTTTACAAGGCGCAAAGCTGATTTTGACCTCGCGTCGTTTTGAAGAATTAGAAGAGGTTCGGGTTGGTTTATTAAATCCCGACCATCATTTGTCTGTGGTCGCAGATATTACTGATGAAAAGCAGGTTCAAGAGGCTTATAAGCAGATTTTAAAGGCGAAAGGTCGTATTGATTGGCTCATCAATAATGCAGGTTTGAGTCAACGTGCTTTAATTCAAGACACGACCATGGCAACCGAACGCGCCATCATGGAAGTCGATTATTTCTCACAAGTTGCACTCACCAAAACCGTCCTACCAACTATGCTAAAACAGAAGTCTGGCAGAGTTGTATTTGTGTCGAGTGTAGCGGGTTTATTAGGTACACAGTACCGTGCAAGCTACTCGGCTGCTAAAGCGGCAATTCACATGTGGGCAAATAGTTTACGTGCTGAGGTTTCAGATCAAGGTGTTGAAGTTTCAGTTATTTTCCCTGGTTTCGTAAAAACTAATGTTTCTTTTAATGCACTCAATGGCGCAGGGCAACCTCAAGGCCATCAAGATGAAGCAATTGAAAATGGTTTAGAGGCAGATGTTTTTGCAGAGCAAGCTGTAAAAGCTTTAGTACAGGGGCAAGAATATATTGTTGTGGGTGGGGCCAAAGAAAAACTAGGGGTGATGGTTTCTCGGATGTCACCAAAACTTCTTTATAAAATGATTCGGAAAACAAAAGTAAAATAAAAAAGTGATTTCGCCGTGCTAAATTGGTGAAAAACCCGCATAGAAGGTTCACCATGGATCAGGATTATCACCGTATTTTAGAAGTCGTCACGCGTTTTCAATTGGTCTTTGACCAGAAAAATTGGGATGCTTTTGATGAGTTGTTGGCAGATCAACTTGAGGTGGACTATTTCCAATTTAGAGGAGAGCCTTTATGTGTCGTGTCTTGTCATGAATATAAAGGTTCTCGGCAACAAGCTTTATCCCATTTACGACTACAGCACAATTTGAGCAATCCTTTAATTCGGATTGAACAAGATCAAGCATGGCTAGAATGTAATTATCAAATTTATCGTTTTTCAGAAAATGATTATTTTCATTCTTTTGGTCGTTATTATTTTACTTTGGCAAAACAACAAGACCAATGGAAAATTACCCGAATTTGCCAACACTTAACTAAAAATATTGGCAACCCGCGCATTCATTTTTCTGAGGTTGGGCAGTATTAATCTTTAACTGCTGTTCCATAAGCAAAAACTTCGACCATTCCGCCTTGCATACCAAGTTCGGTTGTACTCAACCGAACTCCCATAATATGAGTAGCACCGACACTTTGAGCTTGTTGTTTTAAACGTACAATTGCCTCTCGGCGAGCACGCTCAACAATACTTTCATAACTGGTCAGTCTTCCGCCCAAAACATTTTTTATAGATGCCAATACATATTTAAAGTAATCATGAGAAATCACAACATTACTGCTAATAAAGTGGCCTAGCTGATCGCTTGTTGTAAAGCGATTGGTATCAATTCTGATATGGGCAAATTGTTGCTCTTTTTCTAGAAGTTCATTCAAATGTTTTCGTTCAATATGGCGGCCAAAAGCCCAACCAATGCTGAAAAGAATGAGAAAAATAACAAGCTGAAAAATAAGATTGTCCATTTTCTACCTATGCATTAAATGGATCAGGTAGATGAGGTGCTTGAGGCTGCACAACCACTGCTGTGCCATACACAAATAACTCAGAAGCACCTTGTGCAATATTGGAAGTTGAAAAGCGAATACCCACAATTGCATTCGCACCAAGTTGTTGGGCTTTTACAATCATACGCTGCATGGCTTCTTGGCGAGATTCTTCTAATAATTCGGTATAACCCGTCAGTTCGCCACCCACGATATTTTTTAAACTTGCCATCAAGTCACGGCCAACATGCTTACTACGAACGGTACTTCCGTAAACAACATCCAGCTGCTTTACAATCTGGTGGCCTGGAACACTTTCTAAATTACTTAATAACATTGTTTTTTATCAATCTAAATTCTTAAGGTTTCAAGATAAAAAATATTCAGATGAGTTGCAATAAAAAAGCCCACCGAAGTGAGCTTTTGTGAATAAGTTATTTAAAACTTATTGCTTTTTAAGTTCAGCACTAGATGGTTGATTAACCACTGTATCTGAGGTATTTGCTTTTAAACCACCACCTAGAGTTTTGTATAACTCGATTTGGTTGTTTAAGTTTGCTTGTTGAAGCAATAACAAACCTTGTTCTGCTGAATAAGATGAACGCTGTGCATCAAGAACTGTTAAGTAACTATCAATACCAGCACGGAAGCGGGCATTTGAAAGTGTGTAGTTACGGTTAGTTGCTTCTACTAGACGTTGTTGAGCTGTTAAACGCTCACCAATGTTGGCACGAGTTGCAAGCGCGTCATTAACTTCGCGGAACGCAGACTGAACTGATTTTTCATAATCAGACAATGCAATTTTCTGATCAGTTTCAGAAATTTTTACATTAGCACGACGAGTGCCCCAGTCAAAGATTGGTAAGTCTAAGCTTGGTCCAATTGACCATACAAAACCACCTGACTTAAATAGATCACTTAAGTCAGTTGATGCATAACCTGCAGAACCCGTTAAGCTAATGGTTGGGAATAAACGTGCTTTTGCAGCACCGATATTCGCACCGGCAGCGCTTAAGTTATATTCAGCAGCTTTTACATCTGGACGGTTGTTAAGCAAGTCGCTTGGTAAACCCGCTGTAAATACATTTTGTTGAGTAATGCGTTTTACAGGTTGGGTTGGTAACAAGTTTTGTGGAACTGATTGGCCAACTAACAAGTTCAACAAGTTTTGCGCTTGAGCGATTTGTGTTTTGTAGTTTGCTACATCATTACGCGCAGTTTCTACAGAAATCTGTGCCTGACGTAGTGGAACTTCACTGTCGATGCCCACATCAAAACGTTTTTTGTTGAGATTGTAAGAATCTTGCTGTGCTTTAAGTGTTTGCTCTGCAAGTCTTAAGTTGGCAGTTGCGAAAGAATAGTTCAACCATGCTTGAGCCACTTGACTGATTAGACTGATTTGAGTCGAATCACGTGCGCTTTGCGTTGAAAGATAACTATCTAACGCAGCATCTTTTAAGCTACGTACGCGGCCCCAAAAATCAAGCTCATAGGCAGTTACACCCAGACCTACTTGATAAGTAGAGTAGGGGTTATTCGGATCACGGCTTTGAGAAACCTGACGAATTGCACTACCACTTGCTCCGATTGTTGGAAGCTGATTGTTCTGTGTAATTCGATATTGCTGTTGAGCACGTTCGATATTGAGCGTTGCTGTACGTAAGTCGCGGTTGTTGGCAAGTGCCAAATCAATCACTCCGAGCAAACGAGGATCGCTAAAGAACTGTTTGTAACCCTGTTCAGCAATAGACGTACCAGAAGCGCTATATGCATAGCTTTGTGGAATATCGGTTTTCACGACTGGTTCTGGGCCGCGCATGCTTTGACAAGCTGCCAAAGCAAGCGCAAGTGCAGATACCGCAATGCTACGACCTGAAATAGACCATACGTTTTGCATCACGATTTATGCTCCTGAGTGTTTATGGTTTTTGGTTTGTACTTAAAGATACTACGAATCCACACATAGAATACAGGGATAAAGAAGATACCTAAGAACGTTGCACTGAGTACGCCACCGAGTACACCGTAACCAACAGAGTGCTGACTTCCTGCACCTGCACCTGTTGAAAGGGCAAGCGGAAGTACACCGAAACCGAAGGCAAGGGTAGTCATGATGATTGGACGTAAACGCATTTTTGCAGCATGTAAAGTTGCTTCAATCAGGTCTTCACCTTTTTCCTGCAGCTCTTTTGCGAACTCAACAATTAAGATCGCATTTTTTGCAGAAAGACCGATTACCGCGATCATCGCCACCTGGAAGTAAATGTTATTTGAGAGATTTGGATCTCCTTTAATAATCATACCCAAGTAAGTTAATACGATTGCACCAATAATACCGAGTGGTACCACAAGTAAAACCGAGAACGGAATAGACCAGCTTTCATACAATGCAGCCAAGCAAAGGAAAACGATTAACAATGAAAGCGCATATAAGAATGGAGCTTGAGCACCAGACTCACGTTCTTCAAGTGATAAACCTGTCCATTCATAGTCGAAACCTTGTAAGCCCATAGATGGTAACTTATCAATAATTTCTTCCATCGCTTTCATCGAGTCACCAGAGCTCACGCCAGGTGCAGGTGTACCTTGAATGTTAACCGATGATACGCCGTTATAACGTTCAAGACGTGGAGAACCATATGTCCATTCGCCAGTAGCAAATGCAGAGAACGGTACCATTTCGCCTTTGTTATTACGTACATACCACTTGTTTAAGTCTTCAGGCATCATACGGCTACCCGCATCACCTTGAACATAAACTTTTTTCACACGGCCACGGTCAACGAAGTCGTTAATGTATGAGCCACCCCATGCAATACGCATCGTATTGTTAATTTCGGCAATACTCACACCCATGGCACCAGCTTGAGCTTGGTCTACATTAATTTGATACTGAGGTGTATCTTCTTGACCATTAGGGCGAACACCCACAAGACGTTTATCTTGTGCAGCCAAACCTAAGATCGTATTACGTGCGGCAATAAGTTTCTCATGGCCTTGACCACTTGAATCTTTAAGTTGCAAGTTGAATCCGGCTGTTACACCGAGTTCAGGCATTGCTGGAAGCTGTAAAGGCATGATGTAAGATGCGTCTTTAACGATCATGTTCAATGCCATACCACGCTGAATCAATGCGCCAATTTGAGTTTCTGGTGAAGTACGTTCACTCCAGTCTTTCAATTTAACGAAGCCGATACCAGCATTTTGACCAACACCTGTGAATGAGAAGCCCGAAACGGTGAAAATCGATTCCACTGTATCTTTTTCATTCATAAAGAAGTTTGTCATGGTGTCAATCACTTTACCTGTACGGTCAAGCGTTGCATTTGGCGGTAATTGAACAAGTGTCATTACCACACCCTGATCTTCTTCCGGTAAGAATGAAGATGGGAGTTTTTGGAACAAGAACACTAATAAAGCAATAACTACAGCGTAAAGCACGCCAGAGAAGATTTTGCCCTTAAGCATGCGGTTAACACCATTTTGGTAGCTATGCGACATGCGGTCAAAACCATTGTTAAAGCCTCTAAAGAAACGAGCAAAAATATTATTACTTGGTGCTTTGTTTGGATCATGCTGTTTTAAAATGGTTGCACAAAGTGCCGGTGTAAATGTTAACGCTACAATTAACGATAGAACCATTGCTGTTACAAGGGTAATCGAGAACTGACGGTAAATTACACCAGTTGTACCACCAAAGAATGCCATTGGTACGAATACCGCTGTTAATACGCTTGTGATACCAATTAACGCACCAGAAATCTGTTGCATTGATCGTGACGTCGCCGTGACTGGATCGGTATGCTCTTCACTCATAACACGTTCGACGTTTTCGACGACAACGATGGCGTCATCGACCAGAAGACCAATTGCCAATACCATGGCGAACATGGTTAAGGTGTTAATTGAGAAGCCAAAGATATTAATAACAGCGAATGTACCTAACACAACAACAGGTACAGCAAGTGTTGGAATAATCGTTGCGCGCCAGTTCTGTAAGAACAAGAACATCACAATGAATACTAAAACTACCGCTTCAATTAATGTGTGTACAACACTTTCAATTGAAAGACGAATAAATGGAGTCGTGTCATAAGCTAGTTTATCTGCAAGACCTGTTGGATAGTTCTTACGTAATTCAGATAAACGATGTTCAACAGCTTCTGCGGTATCAAGTGCGTTGGCACCAGTTGCAATTTTAATTGCAAGACCACCAGCAGGTTTACCGTTAAACTTCGAGTCAAACTGATAGTTATCAGAACCTAACTCTACACGCGCAACATCTTTTAAACGAACCTCAGCACCAGATGCTGTGTTCTTTAAGAAGATATTTTTAAACTGTTCAGGTGTTTGCAGCAAACTTTGTGCATTCACTGTTGCATTAAGCACTTGACCTTGTACAGCTGGTGCACCACCTAATTGACCTACTGCTACTTGTGAGTTTTGCGCTTGTAAAGCTGTCGCAATATCACTAGGAGTTAGTTGATAACTGGTTAACTTAGCTGGATCAAGCCAAATACGCATTGCGTATGAACCACCAAAGACCTGTACCTCACCCACACCAGCAACACGGCTAAGTGGTTCTTTAATTGATGAGTTTACGTAGTCTTTAATGTCCGAGTCAGAAAGGCTGTTATCTGGTGAGTAGAATGCAATAACTTGCAAGAAGCTTGCACCAGATTTAGTTACTGTTACACCTTGACGCTGTACATCTTCAGGTAAAAGCGCAGTTGCAGATTGCAATTTGTTTTGAACCTGAACCTGTGCAATATCTGGATCAATACCTTGTTCAAAGTTTAATTGAATAGAGGCCTGACCGTTACCAGCACTGTTAGATGAAATGTAGCGTAAACCATCTAGACCATTCATTTGTTGTTCAATGATCTGGGTTACAGTGTTTTCAACAGTCTCAGCAGATGCACCAGGATAAGTTGCAGCAATTGTAACTGTCGGTGGTGCAATCGTCGGATACTGTGCAATAGGCATTTTTGTTAGCGTGAGAATACCTGCCAACATAATGACTAATGCAATCACCCACGCAAAAATGGGGCGATGAATAAAAAATTGTGCCATTCAATCTACCCCTTATGCATTAGATGCTTTCTGTTCTGCTTGAGGTTTACCTGATTGAGCCGGTTTTGTCGCATTTGGAGCTGCACCTTGTGGATTCGCTGGTTGAGCTTGGTAAGGTTTTGCTGAAACTTCTTGCCCTTCTTTAACTTTGGCAACACCGTCAACAATCACTTTATCACCAGCTTTAAGACCGTTAGTCACAATCCAGTTTTGTCCTTGAACACCAGAGGTTTCAACAGGACGACTCTCAACAGCACCTTTGGCATTAACAAGCATTGCTACAGCTTGACCTGTAGGTAAACGTGTAATTGCAGCTTGAGGAATCAGGTAAGCATTAGGAACTACACCTTGAACAATCTGTGCAGTGGTATACATGCCTGGAAGTAACAGATGATTCGGGTTTGAGAATACGGCACGTAAAGTAATCGTTCCTGTATCCTGATTTACAGAGGCATCAGAGAAAGCAAGTTGTCCTTCGATTGGGTAAGTTGAACCATCTTCGAGCTTCAATTTCACTTTCGTGTTGTTACTATTGTTCAAACTGCCTTTGCTAAGTTGTTGACGTAAACGTAATAACTCGGCACTAGACTGGTTAATGTCAACATAGATCGGATCTAACTGTTGAATCGTCACTAAAGGGTCAGTTTGGTTAGCAGTGACTAAAGCACCTGCTGTTACAGAAGAACGTCCAGACTGACCAGAAATTGGTGAGCGAATTGTAGAGTAGCCAAGATCAACATTTGCATTCGTTACTTGAGCTTTTGCAGCAGAAACTTGTGCTTCGGCAACATTAACCTGACCAAGTAAGTCGTCATATTCTTGTTTAGATACAGCGTTACTTGAAACAAGTTGCTTATAACGGTTTAACTTAGTACGTAGTGAAGCTAGATTTGCCTGTTGTTGTAAAAGGGTAGCCTTTGCATTTTCAAGCGTTGCACGGTTAGTTCGAGAATCCAGTTCATATAGAGCCTGTCCTTCACGAACGTAACTTCCTTCAGCAAACAAGCGTTTTAAAATCACACCACTTGTTTGAGGGCGAACTTCAGAAATTTGATATGCTGAAGTACGGCCGGAGAGTTCAACGCTTTGTTCAACACTTTGTGGTTGAGCAACAATAACACCTACTTCTGCAGGCGGCATTTTCTGAGCAGCAGCAGCTTGCTGTTTCTCATCGGAGCCTTTGCTACAACCAACAAGTGCGATACTTGTTGCTAATGCGCAAGCAGTAAGGGCAGGAGCCCAAAGCTTAGCCGACATCATTGTTCCACCTCGTTTAGATAAAATCTAAAAATATATTTGTTTTCTACTTAACCTACTTTGTGTTTGTAATAACCAGAGCCAAAGCAGTGCAATCCAAATAAAACCTATGCCCCAACCGGCGAGTACATCTGTTGGAAAATGAACTCCAGCATATATTCTTGAAAGCCCCATGCAGATAAACCAAAGACAGGAAATCAAAATGATATAAGGAGAGTTAGTGTTGGGCTTATGGCATAACATTATCATTGCCATACAAGCCAGTGTTGATGCATAAACACTATGTGCACTTGGGAACGATGCACCATAACTTTCGACAATATGATATACCTGTGGAGGTCTTGGACGGTCAACACACCACTTGAGCAGCCAACCCGTGATGATACTGCCAAGAACACCCACGCTAATGAAAATAACAGTAATATATTTTTTATACCATGCTTGATATATACACACCAATAAGGATAAAAAACATACAAAAGGCATACCACCTACACGTGCTAGAAAGGTCGTAATAGAGTTAAGATAATCTGATCGATTTTCACTCAATATTTGAACGGTGAGAAGATCCAAAGATTGAAGTCTTGGTACAAAAAGACCAAGAACACCTAATCCTAAAAAAATACAACCAATAAAAAGCAATAAATAGGGCATGTATATACCTTTGCTTGTTCAAGCAGTGTCTACTACTGAAAGCCGTTAAAAGTGTACTTGCCAGTACACTTTTTTTCAAGCCTGATAGATCATCGTAAATTCATTTTGAAAATTTTTTAACATTTGGAAAAACAATCACAACAAAATTGACGAAAATCACATTTTGTGTACAAAGCAAAATTCTTAGTGGTCTGCTTTTTTCCCGTTATTTGTTGAGGTGTTTTCTTCAAGTTCTAATGGTTGTTTCGGTGGCCAGAAAAAATCGCTTGGACGAGTTAAAAAATGGGTCATGACCAATTTGGCTAAAGGTTTCCATTGTTCAAAGCGGACTCGACGCGCTCGTAATGCCACAATAATCGTTAAGGTGAAACTCACAAATAAGTTAGTGAGACCAATGCATAGCACACCAAGAAAGGACACGATAATCAGTCCGATATCTGGGCTGCCGTTAATAGTCATTAAACCTTGAATAAAGTTAGCGGATGCAAAGGCAATATGGCGAATATCTAAAGGTAGACCTAGGATAAAGCCTATGGTCCCCATACTTCCTAGCATAATACCGAATAAGAAGTTACCGGCTAATGCACCTAAATTACGTTGAATATATTCAGCAAAACGGTTAAGGCGATCTTGCCCAAACCAGTTAGCTAAACGACGATGTGCTCTTAAGCGTGGACCAACTTTTCGATAAACAGCCATGTTGTCAAAATATCCAGCAATCAGGCCGGACAAAAATAGACATACTCCCGCAATTGCGGCATGTGGCACGGCTAATGACGTAAAGGGGTTTAGGCTGTGTAGTAGATAAGTTGCTTTAGTATGGGTTAATAACGGTTCATCAAGGTAAAACTGCCAAGCAAAAGTAATAAGTGCGGCAGTAGGGATCGCAATTGAAATATTGCCCAAAATAGCAATAAATTGCGTTCGGATAATATTAATAATAAGCGCCGCTAACTCTGCAATCTGAGCTGTTTTAGAGCCTTTACGTTGCTGCACTGTTGCAGCGAGGGCCGCAGCAGTCATAGCGGGTTGTTTAGTTGCAACAGTAAAGTGCAGAACATGAATCAGAATGAAACCCAGAGAATAATTCATACTGAACGTAAAGGCTTGCATGAGCGGGGCCATTGTCATTCTTGCAGCAAGAATTTTTAAAGATGCCATAAAGGCAATAATGACACCTGCACCAGCGGCAGCTTTATACATTCCCCAAAAGCCTTTGGTATCTGTACTTACGTAATGTTCACCTGTTCGGCTAGCATTTTCTGTTACCTGAAAGGCAATGAGTTCACTAGTCGTACTGAGTAATGAGCGAACACTTTTTTCGCTGTAATGTGCCTTGGTTAAATCGGAAATAAGATGTCCTAAAGAAACATATTTCCCTTTAGTGTTATCTACGACCAGATAAAGTAATAACTCAATTCGATCAAGACATTGCTCAAGTAGTGACAGTAAGTAAGTCAAACTTAAGCTGACACCAATTCTTTTGGTCGCACGGCGAATCTTTAAAACCACATCTCGGCATTGTTCCAACATAACAAATGCTTGTGATGCATCGGGCGGGGAAATAACTGCAATTTCATGTTCAGAAATTTCTTGTTTTTTATACTTTTCAATAAACTCAATAATTTCACGGTTCTGAACTAAAAACGGCGACTCATATTCTGTTAATTCTGGCTGAGCGTTAATAAATTCGGGATAAAGACCAATTCCACTAATTCGATAAGATAGGACTGTAATGGCTTTAATCATTTCACTTTGAATGACTAACTTCTCATCGACATTACTTTGGCTTTGCCCAATAAGGCTAAATAAATTTGCCCAATCTTCATCATCAATATTATTGAGCCAGATTTTGTCACTTTCTAAATAGAAAATTTTTCCAATTAATATTTTGAGTTGGCTTGCATCTTCTATTAAAGGTAAAAAATGTGCTCCGAGTCTTTGCCCAAGCTGGTTCCAGAAACCATCTAAAGACAAAATTCCACTATCAGCATATAAACTAACTTGCTTATAGCGATTAATTAAACGTAATAAAAAAGTTTGTAGTAAGAAGGGCGCTGTAGGTGTGCGCAAAAGACTTTCAATAAAAGCCTGTATTTTTTTCTTAATTTCATCCGTATCTTGTGGGTTGGATGGTCGGATGACATTGACGAGTTCAATCAGTAGATTTTCATCAATGACAGCTTGAGGATCCTCAAGCTGCTTCTCTATTTTTAAAAAAAGATCTGAAAAATTTATATGCATAGGCAAAATAATATCTATTGTATTCGATGTAACGCAAGCTGAGTTAAGTTAATCAAAGCCTGACGATACGGTGTATCGGGTAGGTTTGATAAAGCTTGCAGTGCTGCTTCTGTTTCTTCTTGGGCACGTTGGTTGCAATAATCTAAAGCACCAGACTTCTGTACAATTTCGATGACCTGAGATAGTTGGTCTACTCCACCGGTTGCGATACTGCGACGAATAATCGCATGCTCTTCACCTGTTGAGCGTGCTAATGCAGAAATTAACGGTAAAGTTGGCTTACCTTCCATTAAATCATCACCAATATTTTTACCTAATGTTTCAGCATCAGAGGTGTAGTCTAAAATATCATCAATAATTTGGAATGCATTACCAAAATGACCGGCAAACAATCTTAATGGCTCACGATACGCTTCTTGCCCCGCCAAAATAGCAGCACCTTCTGTAGCCAGCTCAAACAGGCGAGACGTTTTACCATGAATAATTTTTAAATAAGTTTCTTCAGTTGTATCTGGTTGATGCTGTGATTGAAGTTGTAATACTTCACCTTCAGCAATTTCACATGTACCTGTTGAAAAGTCTTTCAATAAAGTCATGTTGTTTAAATCGACCAGTAAATCGAAAGCACGGGCGATCAGGAAGTCACCGACTAAAACAGCTGTCTGATTGTTCCATGTAGCATTTGCTGTAGGGCGACCACGACGAAGGCCAGATTCATCTACCACATCATCATGGACCAGTGTCGCGGTATGTAACATTTCAATGATTGCAGCTAAACGCTGTGCATTTGCCATGTTATCTAAACCACAAGCACGTGCTGCAAGCAAACACATGATTGGACGCATACGCTTTCCGCCAGCTTCAACGACGTGTTTGCTGACAGACATGACTAAACCGACTTTTGAGCTAATTCCTTCATTAATCAAGTGATCCATCGCAGCGAAGTCTGAAGCAACAGGCGCAAGAATGTCTTGCTTGAAATCGATGACCATATGAAGAAAAACCCCGTATTGGTAGATAAGTGGCGTTAGTGTATCAATTAAAGATGTGTTGCACAGGTTAACAAGTGGCTGATATTAATCATTTCTATTGTTTTTAAGCGTTTTTTGTTCTTTATTTAAGCAAAATACGATGTTTTCGGCAAAACAATAAATTTAATGACATCAGCATTAATACAACTTGTTCTTGACGCAATTTGTGTTTGGAACTGTATTTTAATTTTCATTCAGAATCAATGAAAACTGCTAAATTCCAGTCCAAGCTGTTTGATTTTGTAAGAATAGGGGATCATGCTTTACTGATAGATAGAAAATACTTGTCGTTTGATCAAATTTCACTTAAAATCTGTCGCCTTGTATAACCCCAGTGGCGATCGTTTTAAGATCGATATATCCCTTTATCGACACGACGACACGGGCTGATTGGAGTACATTATGTACGCAGTAATCCAAAGCGGTGGTAAACAGCACCGTGTAGTTGAGGGCGAAACCCTTAAAGTTGAATTATTGAAAGCTGAATCTGGTGCGACTATTACATTTGATGATGTATTAATGGTTGTAAACGGTGACAACATTCAAATCGGTGCTCCAGTTGTAGCTGGCGCTAAAGTAACTGCAGAAGTGATTGGTCATGGTCGTCACGACAAAATCCGCATCATCAAAATGCGTCGTCGTAAACACTACCGTAAACAACAAGGTCACCGTCAATGGTTCACTGAGTTGAAAATTACTGGTATTTCAGGCTAATCACGAGGAGTAAGAGACATGGCAACTAAAAAAGCCGGTGGATCGACGAAGAACGGTCGTGATTCAAACCCAAAAATGTTAGGTGTTAAAGTTTACGGCGGTCAAGCTGTAACTGCTGGTAACATCATCGTTCGTCAACGTGGTACAGAGTTCCATGCTGGTGCAAATGTTGGTATGGGCCGTGACCATACTTTATTTGCTACTGCTGACGGCGTAGTAAAATTCGAAGTGAAAGGTCAATTTGGCCGTCGCTACGTAAAAGTTGAAACTGTATAAGTTTTAGCTCGAAAAAAGCCCACATTTTGTGGGCTTTTTTTATGGCATTTATTTTTATTCATCTTCATCATGATGAATGAAATTCTACAAACAACATGAATAACATAACAAAATATCTTATTTTCTCAATGATTAGCACAGAGTTTGTCGGTTAATATGAGTCTTGAATTAAGAGCTTACTCAGTTTCATAACTATGAAAGAGAGTAAGTTGTCTTACAGCAACTAAAAAGGTGATGACATGAATATGCTTCGTAAAACTATGTGTGCTATTACACTTAGCGCGTCAGTGCTTGCTCCTGTAATGAGTACTACAGTGTTTGCTGCGCCTGTAGCAGCACCGGAGCAACAGGCAATTGGGAACCTGGTTAATCAGTTATCAGGTTTACAGCGTTTAACTGCCGACTTTGAACAAACAACTAAAGCCAATACAAAAACTGTGGCACAGAAAAAGAGTTTAAGTGCACAGCATATGAACCAGACATTTAAAGGCTCAATGAAAGTTGAGCGTCCGGGGAAATTTTATTGGGAAACAGTAAGTCCTGCTAAACAAACTATTGTAACGAGCGGAAAAACAGTTTGGATCTATGATCCAGATTTACAACAAGCGGTCCGCCAAAGCTTAGATGATCAGGTTGCAGATACACCAGCATTATTACTCTCTGGTAATACCAACCAAATCATGAAGTCTTATCGTGTAACACAACCTGATAAATCTAAACTTTATTTCACATTATTCCCTAAGAAAGAAGATGGGGCATTCCAAAGCTTAACGATTAGCTTTGGAGCAAATAAAGCGCCTACACTTATGGTATTACAAGACTCATTAGGTCAAACCACCTATGTACGCTTTAAGAACGTTAAAGTAAATGCTTCAATTCCGGCATCAGTCTTTAACTTTACACCGCCAAAGGGTACGGATGTTATTGACCAATAATTAAAGCCTCTTCAAAAAAGCTACCGTAAAAGGTAGCTTTTTTTATATAAGAGAAACAGATACATTTTTTAACCCCGTCTTATTCTTACGCTTTGTATAGTGTTAGAAGTAAATTCATGGGGATTATTATGCGACTTTACGATAAGAAAATTATTTGTATTCTTCCATTAATGGCTGCAATGGCAATGGTGACTGGTTGCCAACCAAAGTCGGCAGCCAAAGAAGAGCAGGCTGCTTCGACTGCAAAAGTTAAAGAAACGAAAGAGGCTGGTGTTCCTGTAATTCAAGCAAAAGTAATCCCAGTAAAATTGCCAAAATCAAAAGTTTGCTTAGAAGATGGTTGTACTGAGTATGATTTTCAAACAGTACAGACCAATCAAAAATGGATTAATGATTACTTCACCAATCGTATAAAGAAAGCAGATCCGAATGCTTTTGCAAATTTAGCCGATCAACCAGTTGAAGTACCTGAAGGTGAACCAAGTTCAAGTCAGAGTGCAATTTATGTTCGCTATTTAGGGCAAAACTATAACCTTGCCACCTTTGCATTACAGACTTATTCGTACTCAGCTGGTGCCGCACACGGCATGTCTCATCAAGAATTTGTAAATTTTGATTTATTAAATAAAAAGCACATTACTGTTGCTGAACTTATTCAGCCAGATGTTGAAAAACAATTGGTTGATGCTCTTTTTGAAGCAAATACAAATTGGCTTCAAGCACACAATATTAGCCGTGAAAAACTTCAGCTAAGCGATAATTTCTACTATGGTGCTAATGGCATTGTATTTGTCTATCCAATTTATGAGCTGGCTTCATATGCAGAGGGAATGTCTGAATTAACGCTGCCATATTTTGAAGCGGGTAAGTTCATTAAACCTGAGTATTTGCCAAGTGTGCCAAACTATAACTTTTAAAATAAGTGATCTATTCTAAGAATTGTGTGAAAGCTATTCGTTATGAAGATGATCACTATATTTTTTAGTGTTAAGGCCTTACACTATAGCCAGTTTTTTACCCATATTATGATTGATTATGATCGACCCTAAGTTACTCAGAAATAATATTGAAGCCGTTAATGCGGCTTTGGCAAAACGCGGTGTTCAATTGGATGTTCAAGAATGGGCTTCTTTAGAAACTCGCCGTAAAGATTTGCAATCAAAAACTGAAAAATTGCAGGCAGAACGTAATGCCGGTGCAAAACAAGTGGGTCAGATTAAAAAATCCGGTGGTGATGCTTCTGAAATCATGGCGCGTATGCAAGCCATTGGCGACGAAATTAAAGCTGCTGAAGTTGCTTTGTCAGAGTTACAAAACGAGATTGAACAAAAAGCGTTGAGTATTCCTAACTTACCAGATGAGTCTGTTCCTGCTGGTAAAGATGAAGATGATAACGTTGAAATCTCAAAATGGGGTACGCCTCGTCAGTTTGATTTTGAAATCAAAGACCATACTGACTTAGGTGAGTGGATGGGTGGTTTAGAGTTTGAAACTGCTACTAAATTGACTGGTTCACGTTTTAGCGTACTGAAAGGTTCTTTAGCACGCCTACAACGTGCATTAACGCAGTTTATGCTTGATACCCATACTTTAAAGAATGGCTATACAGAAGCTTACGTGCCTTATTTGGTCAATGCTGATTCACTTCGTGGTACTGGTCAGTTGCCAAAATTTGAAGAAGATTTATTCAAACTTCAAGGTGAAAAAGAATATTACCTCATCCCTACAGCAGAAGTTCCAGTTACTAACTTCGTTCGTGATGAGATTATTGATACCGAACGTTTGCCTTTAAAATATGCAGCGCATACGCCATGTTTCCGTAGTGAAGCTGGTTCTTATGGTCGTGATACCCGTGGTTTAATTCGTCAGCATCAATTTGATAAAGTTGAGATGGTGCAAATCGTTAAACCTGAAACATCTATGCAAGCACTTGAAGAGCTTACTGCACATGCTGAGGGCATTTTGCAGGCACTAGGTTTGCCATACCGCAAGATTTTGCTTTGTGGTGGTGACATGGGCTTTGGTGCAACTAAGACTTACGACTTAGAAGTTTGGGTTCCAAGCCAAAATACTTATCGTGAAATCTCTAGCTGCTCTAATATGGGTGATTTTCAGGCACGCCGCATGAAGGCGCGCTACAGAATGGATCAAAAGAAGACCGAATTGGTGCACACACTAAATGGTTCAGGTCTGGCAGTTGGACGTACTTTGCTTGCTGTAATGGAAAATTACCAACGTGAAGACGGTTCTATCGAGATTCCAGAAGTATTACGCCCATATATGGGTGGTGCAACGTTTATTGACTAAGCTTTGCATCTAAATTGTGCACGGTTTTTGCTTAACCCAAATCAGATGATTAATGTAGAGGTTTAAGGTGGATATTTTTCCAATCTCTTTAAAGTTGCAACAGCAACATTGTCTGATTGTGGGTGGTGGGCATATTGCATTGCGCAAAGCAAACCTTTTAGCCAAGGCGGGAGCAGTAATCGATATTATTGCTCCCGCAATTGAAGAGCAGCTTTTACAGTTAGTCAAAACGACAGGCGGAGAGTATTTTGCCGAGTCCTTTGCTGAAAAAATATTAAATACACCATATCGATTAGTGATTGCTGCAACTAATGATGCGCAAGTGAATAAAGCTGTTTTTGAACAATGTGAAGCGCGTAATTTATTGGTCAATAGTGTTGATGATATTCCACATTGTCGCTTTATGGTTCCAGCTATTATTGATCGTTCTCCGTTAATTATTTCTGTCGCTTCAAATGGTGCATCACCAGTTTTATCAAGACAACTTCGTACTCAAATAGAAACAATTGTTCCGCATGGCATGGGTAAGTTGGCTGAGTTTTCTGGTCAGTGGCGTAAGAAGGTAAAAGAAAAAATTCCCAATCCAGATGAGCGTCGGATTTTTTGGGAAAACCTCTATGCTAGCCCATTGAAAGAACAAGTTTTCAATGACAATTTAGAAGTTGCAAATGGTTTGATTCAGCAAGCCTTAACAGAATGGACTGCACCTAAAGGTGAAGTTTATTTGGTAGGCGCTGGGCCGGGTGATCCAGAGTTACTGACACTAAAAGCATTACGTCTTATGCAGCAAGCTGATGTTGTGATTTATGATCGTCTTGTTTCTGCACCCATTTTAGAACTTTGCCGTCGTGATGCGACCAAAATTTATGTGGGTAAAGCGCGTTCGAATCACTCTGTTCCCCAAGATGGCATCAATGCTTTACTGGTTGAATATGCTCAAAAAGGAAAGCGTGTTTGTCGTCTAAAAGGTGGTGATCCGTTTATCTTTGGGCGTGGTGGTGAAGAAATTCAAGAGCTCGTTGAGGCGAATGTCACTTTCCAAGTTGTACCAGGCATAACAGCAGCATCAGGCTGTTCAGCTTATGCGGGCATCCCATTAACACATCGTGATTATGCACAAAGTGTTCGTTTCTTGACTGGGCATTTAAAGGAAGGTTCACCTGAACTTCCTTGGAATGAGTTGGTTTATGAAAATCAAACTTTGGTTTTATATATGGGGCTAGTTGGTTTAGAACGCATTTGTGAGCAACTTATTGCTCATGGCCAACGTGCTGATATGCCGGTAGCTTTAATCTCTAAGGGAACCACACCAGACCAGAAAGTTGTAGTTGGAACATTAGCTGATATCGCAACAAAAGTGTCTGAACATCATATCGTAGCACCGACTTTAACCATTATTGGTGAAGTGGTGAATTTACGTGAACAGTTAAAATGGCAATAAGTTCATTTGAGTTTATTGCTGGTTATTAAAGTCGAGAAAATTTGTGATTCATGTTGTCCTATACGAGCCTGAAATTCCTGCCAATACAGGCAATATCATTCGTTTATGTGCTAATACTGGTGCACAGTTACATTTGGTCAAGCCTTTAGGTTTTGAATTAGATGATAAAAAGCTCAAACGAGCAGGCCTTGATTATCATGAATGGGCACGTATGCAAATTTGGGACAACATAGAACTTTGCCTTGCTGACCTGAAAGCTAAAGGGGTTGAGCATGTTTTTCCACTCACCACTAAAGGTTCTGCAACTCCGCATACAGTTGATTTGAATCGACCTGTGGTTTTACTGATGGGACCAGAAACACGCGGTTTGCCTGAGCATGTTCGCTTGATGTTCCCACAAGAACAGTGGATTCGTTTGCCGATGGCGGAAAACTCAAGAAGTTTAAATTTATCTAATGCAACGGCTGTGATTGTTTATGAAGCATGGCGTCAGCAGGGTTTTAAAAACTTAGGATAAGTTAATAATTTTTAAATAAAAATAAGGCCACAGTTGTGGCCTTATTTGTTTTTTAGATGTCTTATTTAGGGAAAACAACACCACTTGCTAAATCATAATTTGTTGGTGAGTTAGTATAGACCGATCCAAGTCGAACTGCAAAGAACCAGCCTAATGTACCTTGGTCTTGAATCCGATTTTCAAAGATATAAGGCTCATCTGTTTCGGATGCAGCATCTTCAATAAATACTTTATATTCAATAGGTCCTGTATTTTCACTGTCGCGCTCAAATAGATAACCATCAATATTAAAGAAGCCTAGGTTATTGTTCGCGTCGACTAATCTGTAACCTTCAGCTGCCTGTTCTTTAAGAAGTTTTTCAAGTTTAATTGCATCATCCTTGTTGAAAGGAATATGTTGTGGAACTTCAAAATAACGATATGCATAGGTTCCGTTATGGGTACTGCTATTTACGCAAGTAGGTACATAGAAGGTTCCATTCGTTGTGCCATTATTAGTGAATTCTGAGTTTGCGTAAATTAGCTTACAACCTTGTGCACCAAGTTCATTGAAGGCATTTAGAATACTTGTGCGAGAAGTGTTGGTTAAGAAGCGATTAGAATACGAATAGGTTGCAGGTTTCTTATCATTTTTCACAAATAAATATTTATCTGTATCAGATGTAACCTCGCCAAATGAAAGCTTATATATATAGCCTAAGCTACCTTGTTTATTTAACTCATTCACCCATAGTAAATAACGGTTTGCTACCGAATTAGTTTTAACATCAACTGTTTTATAGGTGTATGTGTCAGTGGATTTATTGTTTTTAACATATAAATTTTTATACAGCGCAAAGCTTCCATCCGGATTATCTAATCTTACAGATGGCGTGAGAAGAGCGTAGCCTTGACGTCCTTGATCATTAAGTTGACTTAATACGTCTGCCCAAGATTCCTTATTATCTCCTAGTCTAAAACTTGCTGTTGCCAATACTTGAGTTGGCTTTTGCATGCTTGCTGGTGGGGTTGTTTTTGTGAAGCACGTATTTGTGAGATCAAAGTTTGCTTGCTGCAAATAATTATGTATCGCATTTGGTTCATCTGTAGGAACTAGACAGAATTGGTTTGCATTTTTAAAGCCTAGAATAGCTGGCTGTTTCTGCGTTAGCTTTCCTGCTACTACAAGCTGCCAATCTACTTTGTTATAGCTTGAGGTTTGTACTGTCTGAGGTGCTCCAATATTTGAAACCAGACTAAAATCTTCAGCTTGGCGGTAACTTGCAACAATGTTACCTGTACAGTTCGATTCATTCTCATAACGTACTGTTTCACTGGCAAATCGCACGCTGTTATCAGAAACCTTAATGACATTCATTTTTAGAGCAGAGCCGTTAATACAACCTCCTTTGCCTGCTAACCAACTTCCAACAAAGCGATCCGCTACACTTGTTGGTGTTGGTGTTGGTGTTGGTGTTGGTGTTGGTGTTGGTGTTGGTGTTGGTGTCGGTTCCGAATCGTTATCATCAGAGCCGCAACCACTTAAAGCTATAAAAATCAAAGCAATGCTGCTTCCTTTTAGTATGTTATTCATCACATGAACCCTTTTTTTATTAAAAATGTGAAAATTTAACATTTTTAAAATAGATCAATTATAATGCAGTTGTAAAGATCAAATTTGAAAAAAGGTTCAACATGGCAGCTTATAATCAAATTGAAATATTCGAACAAAGCCAAAAATGGTTTGACCATTTGCCATTAGAGTGGAAAAACTGGCTTGAAGAAAACTTAGAAAAAGGGTGTAGAGTTGAACATTTAGTCGATGTATTAAAAGCAAATGGATTTGAACCAAAGTTTGAAATGAATGATTTGAAATTTCAGACTTTATTGGATCATGATCAAGAGTGGATAATTGAACAAGTTTTAAATGAGATAACGTCTGCGAAAATTATAAAAATATTAATAGAGCAGGGGCATGATGGTTTAAAAGTAAAAGAATATTTAAATAATTTAGAAAATAATAAGTTATATAAAATTTTGAAGAAAAAGCATCATCAACTTAAAAAACGTGAATGGTTAATAGAAACTGTAGATCAATTAGCACAGCTAAACTCTGACTATAGTAAAGAAATTCCTTCAATTACTGCTCCACGGTTCTCTAGTTTTATAAAGGATTACTATAGTCAACATCGCCCTGTGATTTTAAAAAAAGGAATAGAACATTGGCCAGCTTTGCACAAATGGTCTCCGCAATATTTTGCTTCTAAATTTGGTCATCATTTAGTTGAAGTTCAGATGAATAGAAATTTAGATGAACAGTTTGAAAGACATTCTCCATCATTAAAGCAGAAAATGAAGATGTCAGAGTTTGTATCAAAAGTTATGTCAGTTGATGCTAGTAACGATTTTTATATGACTGCAAATAATGCATCAAATAGTCATCAGATGCTTCAAGAATTATTTTCAGATATAGAGGATTTTGCAGATGGTTACTGTGATTTGGCTTTAAAGGATGACCGTAGTTTTTTATGGTTTGGACCTAAAGGAACATTTACGCCCTTACATCATGATTTAACGAATAATATGTTAGTTCAAATTTATGGAAGCAAAAAAGTAACTTTAATTCCTGCATTGCAAGTTCCTCATCTATATAACGATCATTGGGTATTTAGTGAGTTGAGTGATACAAATAAAATTGATTTTGAAAAATATCCTTTAGCAAAATCAATTACTCCTGTTGAATGTATTTTGAATGCAGGGGAAGCTCTATTCATCCCGATTGGTTGGTGGCATAGCGTAGAAAGTTTGGATGTCTCAATCAGTATTTCTTTTACCCATTTTAATGCACCAAATCATTATATTGATCGGTTTCCCAAAGAGGTCTAAGAATGAAAATTGCATCTTAAACCGTTCAGTGTGACAATTGCTCGGCCCATACTGTTTTCAAATATGAAGGAAAATTGTTACCCTATGACCACACTCCAAACGAACAATGCAGAACTTAATCAAAAGCAGGTATTAATGTTAATGGAATACCTGACTCAATGGTTAATTCGTTCGGGAGTTGGATATAACGACTTTGTAACTGCTTTAAAACCTGTTTTCTATCAACAAGCTTTAACTGAGCTAGAGCGTATAGAGCAAAAGCCAACTGATTCAGCGGTCAGTTTACTTTCAGGGTTACATCGCAAAGATGTGAATGCATTTAAAAAGGCGATGCAGGCTGGGCAGCCTTTAACAGAAGCAAAAGTAGCAGAGCCAGTAAGTGTTCCTGCTCGGGTGATTGGTTTGTGGCTTGCAGAGGGATTGGCAGAAAAAATTCCATTTGTAAGTAATGATCAAATTTGTTTTGAAAATTTAGTAAAGAAAGTCTCAACTGAAAAGCATCCAAGATCTATTTTGAATGAACTCGAACGCCTAAATATTGTGAAAGAAGAAAATGGCCTTGTGGTGTTGCAGCAGCGTAGTTTTATGCCTGATGTTGAGCAATTCGAGGTTCGAAAATTATTAGCAAATAACTTAGAGGCACATTTGGCTGCAGGAGTTCATAATTTATTTCAGCCAGAAAAAGAACCCTATTTAGAACAAGCAATTTTTGCTGATGAACTAACAGATGAATCGATTACTTTACTCAAAGAAGCAAGTTTGCGCTTATGGGAAGATTTATCGCTACAAGTACTTAAATTAGCTATTGAACGTTGTGCACTAGATGAAGGAAAAGAGGGTGCAACTAAAACTTTCCGTTTCGGAGCTTATCAATATGACGAAAACAACTTATAAAAAATTAATAATATCCATGAGCTTCATTTTGACAAGTGGTCTTTTAACCGCTTGTGGAGAGGATTTATTCGCAGGTGGTGCAAGTTTAGGGGGATCAGGATATCCGACTAAACCTGGTAAACCGGGTGATTTTGAAACACCGGCCGATGGTGAGAAAGGCGACTCAAAAGATAATGAAATTTGGTTGCCTGCACCCGTTGAAGATGACTGTAATGGCTTGCATCGCAAATTACAGTTTCTCAATAATGTAACGCGTGAACCCATAGAAAAAGAAACTGTTTTTAAATATGCACAGCAGTTAACTCTAAACGGTACTCTGGCTTTGCAGATTACTCAAACTAATAAGGGATTAGAGAAAATACAAGAAAAACAACCTGCATGTTATGTACCTTTAGAACTCTATTTACTTGGAAACATGAAGCGCTCTTATCCAGAAAATGAGTGTAAAGAGACTCAAACTTACGAATATCTGCCAGGTGAAACCAAAACTTTTATTGTCAATTATCCAGCATTTGACGTCATGAATGGTACTTGGAAATATGGTCTAGAAAGCACTTATTTGAAGAGTGATCAAGAGTTAAAACAATGTGAACCTTTAACTATCCAATTTAAAATAAGTGCACCACCTGAACCGATTAAAATTAATTAAGTTGAACCATTCATGAGCGATAAAATTTTAGAGGAAGTATGAGTTAAGCTTGCTCTAGCACTTTTTCGTCATAAGTCATTTGGGCTGCTAAAACCTGTTCAATATTGGTTTCAGCCCATTCTTTTAATTGGAACGCCATTGAAGCGACATTTTGCCCCAGAGAAGTGAGTGAGTAATCAACACGAATAGGAGACGTATTCTGAATTTTACGCTCAATAAAACCATCTCTTTCTAGCATCTTTAGTTTTTGTGATAAGACTTTAGGAGAGATGCCTTGTATATTCTTTTTGAGCAAATTGAAGTGCTGAGTTTCCTCTTCAAGCACATTTAAAATCAATAAAACCCATTTATCTGCAATTTTTTCAAAAAATAAACGAGCAGGGCAATGTTGTTGAAAAACATTATATTTTAGACATTCATTCATACTTTTTACCTGCTAATTTCTTAAAAAATTACCATAGTTACCAGTTAGTAACTAATTGACACCTAGTTTCTAAAATATATCATAAAGTAGAATTTAATAAAACAAAGGTTTGCTCCCATGTCTAACTCTAATATCGCGGTTGTATATTTCTCTGGTTATGGCCACACTAAAGTCGTGGCTGAAACGTTTGCAAACGAAATTAATGCTCAGCTCATCCAAATTGATCAAGAAGGTAATATTACTGATCAAGATTGGCAGACATTAAATGATGCGAAGGGGATTGTTTTTGGTGCTCCGACTTATATGGGCACAGCACCATGGCAGTTTAAAAAGTTTGCTGATGCAACTTCGAAAGTTTGGTTTACACGTGGTTGGCAAGATAAAGTATTTGCAGGTTTTACAAACAGCGCGAGCTTAAATGGAGATAAGCAGGTTACTCTTATTCAATTACAAACTTTAGCTTCGCAGCATGGTGGAATTTGGGTGAGCCTTGGTTTATTACCAGCGAATACAAAAGATGCAACACGCGAAGATATAAATAACTTAGGCGGTTCAGTTGGGCTTTTGGTTCAATCACCTTCTGATGCGAGTGTAGAGGAAGTTCCTACTGGCGACCTTGAAACAGCGAAGCTTTATGCTCAACGTGTACAAAAGATTGTGAACAAAATTTTTGGTTAATTTGACAATTTGACCATAAAAAAGGCGCTTTAAGCGCCTTTTTTATTATTCATGTTCATTATGCTGCGGAGCATTATATTTAAAGCCTTTGGTTTTGTAGGCCAAATAACCTACACCAATAACGGCCCAAGCTAAGCCAATTTGTAAGGCAAGCTTATCAATCTCAAGCCACATCATGAACACACTGGCAAAACCAAGTGTTGGTATAACAATATAATTGATGATGTCTTTAAACGTTTTATTCTTGCCATCTCTTAATGCATAGCGAGAAATAACAGAGAAGTTAACAAAACTAAAAGCGGTTAAAGCACCAAAACTAATCAAGTTGACAATATGCTCAAGATCTAAGAAACCAGCAGATAAAGCAACTACACCCACAATAAGAATGTTGTAAGTTGGAGTATGCAATTTTGGACTAATGTGACCAAATAATTTCTTATTGATTACGCCGTCACGTCCCATTACATACATTAAACGAGATACACCTGCATGAGCAGAAATACCTGATGCCATAACAGCAACTACAGCAAAATATAAAACCAAAGTTTTAAATGCAATACTACCAATCGCAGCAACCATTACAGGCTGTGATTCATCGAGAGGATTAAAATAAGTATTTGGGTTACTAGGGAAATATAATTGGATGAAGTAAGTACTTACAATGAAAATAATACCTGCAAGTAATGCTGTCGTAAAAATAGCTTTTGGAAGCGTTTTCTCTGCATCTTTTGTTTCTTCAGCAAGAGAAGATAAGGCATCAAACCCTGTGAAAGAGAAGCAGAGTACAGTTGCACCAGCAATTAAAGCACTTACGGATGTCATGTCGTTCCAAAAAGGAGTTAATGACCACAAGGCAGCTTTATCTGGATTTAAAGTTCCATCTGCATATACACCTTGAGTGAGTAAAATGTATACCTGATAAACGAAATAAAAAATTACGCCAAGCTGAATAATAACGATTGTACTGTTAAAGCGTGCGACAAATCGTGCACCAAATAAGTTAATAACAGTCATTAGGGTGGTTAAACCAATCACCCATAACCAGTTATTTACCTCTGGAAAAAGAGCTCTTAGATAAATATCTGCCAAAATAATATTAACAAGCGGTGACAGTAAATAGTCTAACCAAGAAGACCAACCCACCATAAAACCAACATTAGGGTGAATTGATTTTTGAGCATACGTATAAGCTGACCCAGAAGAAGGGTAGCGCTTAATCATATGTCCATAACTGATCGATGTTAATAAGATTGCGACTAATGCAAAGATGTAGGAAGTTGGTACATGACCGCCACTTCGCTCTGATACTAAACCAAAAGTATCGAATAACGTTAATGGCTGAATATAAGCTAAACCAATAATAATAATGTGCCAAAGCACAAGATTCTTTTGAAGTTTAGCTGTTGGTTTAGTCCCAGATAAATTTGTCAACGGCGTTATCCTCATAATCGTTGATCAAGGATCAGCTTGGTGTTAAGGATCGTTTGAGACGAACGATCCCCCCTACAGAAAAAGATAAAGTGCGCCAATCTATCCTAAATTGATGCAAATTGTCAGTACTTTCATCGATTTTTTAGCAAATTTTTTGCCATATTTCCAAATAAAAAGATGAATAAAAATTCACAGTGATAAAAAAGACCTGATTTTATATAAAAATCAGGTCTTTATATTTAAGTCTCGAGTTTAACCTATCGAATTACCATGCCTTTTGTAAGATCTCTCGGATATCTTTTAGGCTTGCTTCTTTAGGGTTGTAAATAATTGAGCCGTCATTTAGTGCTTTTTCTGCAACTTCATCGAGCTGTGCTTCCGTTACTTTGCCAGTTTCACGTAAAGTACGTGGTAACTTGGTTAAAGTAAATAAACGATCACGCATTGCTAAAATTGTTGCAATCGCTCTGTCTGCACGTTGAGTTGCTGGAGTTTGTGCATAGATATCAGCACCAGCTAACGGCAATAGTAATTCACCAATTTTCTGGCCATTTACCTGCTTATTATATTCAAGCACATACGGTAAGAATAAATTCATGCATAAACCGTGGGGCAGGTGAGCAACAGCACCTAAAGCATGACCTAAGGAATGTACAAGGCCTACCATTGAGTTTGAGAATGCAATACCTGCCATTGTAGAGGCTTGTGCTAGTTCTAAACGACCTTGTGAGTCATTTGGGTTTTCTAGGACATTAAATAGGTTTTCACTAATCTTTTTAATTCCAGCACTTGCATAAGCATCGCTAAGTGGATTGGCAGCCATACATGTATAGGCTTCAACACAATGTGTTAAGGCATCCATACCTGTCATTGCAGTTAAATGAGGTGGCAATGTAAGTGTCATGCGCGGATCTAAAATCGCTGCATGTGGCATTAAGTAATAAGAGGCAAATGCCAATTTAACATTCTTTTGCGTATCTGAAACCACGGCAACCATAGTCACTTCAGATCCCGTACCTGATGTAGTCGGAATTACGAAAAATGGTTTTAATGGTTTTGGTAGGTTGTGTGCACCAGAATATTGAAGTAAGTCATCTCCACCTTCAGATACTAAAATGTTAGTTGCTTTAGAAGTATCGATAACTGAACCACCACCTACAGCAATAATCGCATCGCATTTATTCTTGCGATAAGCTTCTGCGGCAAGACGAACGACTTCTAAACTTGAGTCTGGTGGAACATCATCAAACACATGACCAATGACAGCATCAGTCGTACTGAACGCAGCTTCAATCGGGTTGAGTAGGGCATTTGCGCGCACACCTTTATCTGTAATGATGAGCGGACGTTTTGCACCTAGAGTCGAAAGTTCAAACGGAATATGTTCTAACGCAGCATTACCGGCAATGACTTTTACAGGACAAAAGAATTCGTAATATGGTTTAGCCATGTTATGCGCTCCGCTTGAAATAGGACTTAGCTACTTTTAAGTAAATATTTGCAGCTTCGTTGAATTTTTCTTTTAGGGTGAGTTCGGTTGGGTATTCTTTGACTGCAAGAGACGCAACCAATTTAGGTAAAATGAGAGATTCCATTTTATTTAGACAGCGTACTAAGCGAATGGCAGCAGATACATCACCATCAGCAATCATTCGGTCATTAGCAAATGCTTGGGCAGTACTTTCTTGAAAAGAAAATACTAAAAAGGCATGAGTTACATGTTTGAATGTAATAGTTAAGTCTGGCTTTCTTTCAGCTCTTTTGAGTAGCTCTAACTGTTTGTCTTCTGTGACTCGAGCAAAAAATGCTGGTCCATTTGGGAAAACATTCATTGAAAGTACAAAGTGAACAGGAAATTTAGATACTTCCTCTTGTATTTCAGTGTCCACTTGACTTGCCATGACTAAGCCACGACCAACAACATCCATCATGAGCTTAACGTAGGCAAGTTGCAGAGTAGGCTTTACAGCTTTTGTCGAAATCACTCGCGTATCCCTTGTTAAAATTATGCAAAAGCAAATTTAGAGTAATTACTCTAATCTATTTTTATTTCATCGCAAAGCGATTTATTCGGTTTTGACTTCTGGGTCATTAAAGTACCCCGTGTTCTTAATATACTCAATAAAGTCTTGGCAAAGTTGAGTGAATGATGGATAAGGAGTCACCAAATCTTGTATACGCACCATTTCTAAGCCTGCGTAACCGCAAGGATTAATAGTTTGGAACCCATCTAAAGCACAGTCCAAGTTTAATGCTAATCCATGATAGCTACGGCCACGACGAATTTTAAAGCCTAAGGAACCAATCTTACGGCCATCGACATATACTCCTGGAGCATCAGGCTTAGCATACGCTTCAATTCCGTATTTTTTTAAAACATCTATCATGAATTGTTCAGCAAAACTGACCAATGTTCGTACGTTCCATTTTAGACGATTAAGATCAAACATGAAGTAAGCCACAAGTTGACCGGGTCCATGCCAAGTCACTTGTCCACCACGGTCAGTTTGCACTACAGGAATATCTGATGAAATTAGGATGTGTTCAGGTTTACCAGCTTGACCTTGAGTTAAAACATTATGATGTTGAAGTAACCATAACTCATCAGGCGTATCTTGATCTCGCTCATTTGTTAAGAGTTTCATGGTTTCAAACTTGCTTTGATAATCTTGTAAATCGTTCCATTGCCGAATGATTAAGTTAGGTTTATCAAGGCTCATCACAATCTCTTCCTATAATTAGTTTATGCGGCGCCCAGTTAATATCTACTAGATAAAAGCCGAAAACCTTGTAATTTTAAAGGATTTTATAAAAGGAATTCTAAATATTTGTAAGGTTTTTCGTGGTAGGGAGGTTTTTAAAATTTCCAAAAAAATACCACAGTAAGAATGCCTGACTGTGGTATTGATTGAAGAACTTAAAATTAAAGCGCAGTTCTAATCTGCGGACAAGCAGCCAAGTCAGCATAGAGTGCATGAACTTGTTCTAATTCTTCAAAGCGCAATTGTGCTGTTAAAGAATGATACTTGCCGGTGCGAGATTCTTGAACTTTTAATGTTGAGTGGTCGAAGTCTGGAAAATGTTTTACCAAAATATCGACTACAGCAACACGTAATTCTTCACCCGCATCGCCAATAAGCTTAATTGGATAATCCATCGGAAATACCCAAAGATGTTCTTGTAGTTCGCGAGATGGAGTGCGGTCTAACATAAGTTACCTCATGATTTGAAACGCCTGCATTATCGCAGGCGTTTATAGCTCTTTCTATTAAATGGGGCTTGGTTTTGAAATTTCAAGCTTTCAAAACTTAGTCATTTTCCAAGAAAGAACGTAAATGTTCAGAACGAGAAGGGTGACGTAATTTACGCAATGCTTTCGCTTCAATCTGACGGATACGTTCACGTGTTACGTCAAATTGTTTACCTACTTCTTCAAGTGTGTGATCGGTTGGCATATCAATACCAAAACGCATCTTCAATACTTTTGCTTCACGTTCAGTTAAGTTTTCCAATACTTCACGAGTTGCTTCTTTTAAGCCTTCTGAAGTCGCAGCATCAATTGGAGAAGTGATGTTTTGATCTTCAATGAAATCCCCAAGATGTGAATCTTCATCATCACCAATAGGTGTTTCCATCGAAATCGGTTCTTTAGCAATTTTAAGTACTTTACGAACCTTAACTTCATCCATTTCTAAACGTTCACCTAATTCTTCAGGTGTTGGTTCACGGCCCATTTCTTGTAACAATTGACGAGATACACGGTTGATCTTGTTAATCGTTTCAATCATGTGTACTGGAATACGGATTGTACGAGCCTGATCGGCAATCGAACGAGTAATCGCCTGACGAATCCACCAAGTTGCATAAGTCGAGAATTTATAACCACGACGGTATTCAAACTTGTCTACGGCTTTCATCAAACCAATGTTCCCTTCTTGAATCAAGTCAAGGAACTGTAAACCACGGTTGGTATATTTTTTCGCAATTGAAATTACCAAACGGAGGTTGGCTTCCACCATTTCTTTCTTAGCGCGACGTGCTTTCGCTTCGCCAATCGCCATACGTTTCGAGATATCTTTAATTTCAGCAACGCTTAAACTAAGCTCTTTCTCAATATCTGCAATCTTTTGTTGGAATGCTAAAACATCTGGACGAACTTTTTCTAAATGCGCCTTGATTTCAGCAGGTGCTTTAGCAATTTGTTCATCTAACCAAGCTGGATTAGATTCTTGTTTAGGGAAAGATGTACGGAATTGAGTACGGTCCATACGGCCACGACGTACTGCATAACGCATGATTTCACGTTCATTGGCACGAATTTGCTCATGTGTACCACGAATCATTTCAGAGATGATGTCAAATAAACGTGGTGTAAATTTAAACATCATGAACACAGTAGCTAAAGCTTCTAAAGCTTCTTCAGCCTCTGGACTGTTACGACCATGTTTTTCAACAACAGCTTTTGTTTTAGCCCAAGCAGCTTCTAGTTCAGTAAAACGAACTTTTGCAACCTCAGGGTCTGGACCTGAATCGCCTTCAGAGTCATCATCACCTTCAGACTCTTCTTCTTCATCGTCATCATCAAGCTTAACTTCTTTCGTTGATTTTGAAGATGATTCATCTTCTTCTTCAAGCTCTTCAACTTCTTCTAAAACTTCTGGAATATCTTCATCAGTTTCAGGATCGAGGTAGCCTGATAAAATATCGGCAAGACGGCGTTCGCCAGTTAAAAAATCATTATATTCTTTTAATACAACTTCAACAGCATTTGGCCAGTAAGCAATTGAATTAAGGACATCACGGATACCTTCTTCAATACGTTTGGCAATGCTGATTTCACCTTCACGGGTTAACAGTTCAACTGTACCCATTTCACGCATGTACATACGTACAGGGTCTGTCGTACGTCCAGGTTCATTTTCAACCGATGCAAGTACGGCAGCAGCTTCTTCTTCAGCAACCTCATCAGTTGCGTCAGCCGACTCACCGAACATGGTATCGTCAGATTCAGGTGCACGCTCGTGTACAGGAATACCAACGTCTTGAAGCATTTGAATAATGTCTTCAATCTGTTCGCTTTCAGTAATCGAGTCCGGCAGATGATCGTTAACCTCAGCGTAAGTTAAGTAACCTTGTTCTTTGCCTCGGCTAATCAGAGCCGCTACTTGAGAAGTAGGGGAATGCATATCGCTCATCTTTGCTTACTCTTTGTTGAATCTGTGGCAGTGAAAAACCGTGCATGATAGCACAATTTGCTTGAAATGTTTTGGCTTTGATCAGTAACCGTTAAATAAAAAATATCTTTGAATTCACGTCTGTTTTTTGAATATTGGGATAAAATCATTTTTTTCAAGCTTAAATCATCGAAAAAATCATAGAATTTTTTTTTGATCAAAAAAATAGTTCAGCTTTATAAATACACAATTTTTTGGGCGAAAAAAAGTACAAATATGCGGTTTAATGAAAAAAATATAAATAAAACTTGACACGATTTAATAACCAAGATAAATAGCGGCTAGACCCATTCACATTTTTTCATTAGAGGTAGTTTTAGTGTCTTCTACAGATTTTGAATTAGATGATAACTACGGTGATGATGATGATGTCGGTTTTGATGAGTCATCAGGCAAAATCACTGCGAAAGAATCATTAGAAAAACGTAGATTAATTGATGATCTATTGGCTCAACGCCGTTTAGAGCGTGAGTTAAAAGATTTTGATTACGATTTAGACGATGATGATCTTGATGATGAAGACTAATCAAATCTGAATAGGGCATCGTCAGCTTAGATGCTATGCTATCGTAGATTTCTTTTTTATAGTCAGGTAACACAATGAGTGCGTTAGATTTAGACCAATTAAGTGAATATCTAGATGGAGACCACAATGAGTATGGTCTGGATTTCGCTGCAACTCATGGTTTTCTGTGTGCAATTGCAGTAGGCCCTCAGTTTGATCGTTGGTTAGATGAATTATTCGATAATAACCATAAGAAAGTTCCTGCCGAAATTATTCAGCAGATCAAAGCGTGGTTAGAATCAATTCGACAAGACTTAGCAAATGAAAATGGAATTGAATTTCCGTTTGAAATTGAAGAAGCTGATGTTGAGTCTAGCTTAGGCGACTGGAGTGTTGGATTTGTTGATGCGATGTTCTTAAATGAAGATGCATGGTTTGCACCTGAATATGAGGAACAATTAATTGATTTAACTTTACCAATGATGGTATTTAGTGGAATTGATGAAGAAGATCCACAGATGGAATCTTTCCGTCGTAATGGACAGTTAATGGATGAACTGGCAGAAGAAATCCCAGATAATTTGAATGAATTATACTTGATGTATCATACGCCAAATTAACTTATTAGAAGAAATAATAAATAACGTCCTTTCTAGGGCGTTTTTTATTGTAAAAAAATTAGTGGTATAAATAAAAAAGGGCAGTTAGAAATCTAAATGCCCTTTAAAAACTATATTATAGTTTTATAGGCGTTTACGCTTTGCAGCAGCAATTTGTGACTGGCGCATACGGAAACCAGCTTTTTGCTTTTCAGTGGTTTTGTCGATGCAATAAACGCAAGAAACACCGTGTTCGTAACTTGGTAGAGCAGACTCTTCAGGAGTTAAAGGCCAACCGCAAGCATGACATTTAATATTCACGCCTTCCTCTACACCATGAGTTACGGCAGTACGTCCGTCAAATACGAAGCATTCGCCTTCCCATAAGCTTTCATCAGCAGGGGTTTCTTCTAGGTACTTAAGGATACCGCCTTTAAGATGGTAAACCTCTTTAAATCCTTCTTGAAGAAGTAAAGAAGTTGATTTTTCACAGCGAATACCACCAGTACAGAACATCGCAATTTTTTTGTCTTTATATTGCTCTAATTCTTTCTTAACGTATTCTGGAAACTCACGGAATGTTTCTGTTTTAGGATCAATTGCACCCTTAAATGTACCCGCTTTATATTCGTAATCATTACGTGTGTCGATTAAAATTACATCATCACGTGCGATTAAATCATTCCACTCTTTAGGATCAAGGTAGTGACCGACTAAGTCACGAGGTTTAACCTCAACACCTAAAGTCACAATTTCTTCTTTAAGTTTAATTTTCATTTTGCGGAAAGGTTTATCAGAACTATGGGATTCTTTGTATTCCATAGCACCAAAGCCTTCATTGAGCAAAAACTGATGTAGTGTATCAATTGCTACGCGATCACCAGCAACAGTACCATTAATTCCTTCACCTGCTACAATCAGAGTTCCACAGAGGTTAATTGTTTTCACTAGGTCTAATAAACGTTGTTGAAGATCGGCAGGATCTTGAACTTCTTTAAATTGATATAGTGCTGCAACAACCCAACCTGCGGTCGCTTGCTGTTCTACAGGTGCAAGCTGTTCTACAGTAGCGTTCATGGAAAACTCCAAATGTATTAAGATAGAAATTTAAGGCGCATATTTTAGCGCGAAAATTTGTAATAAGCGAGAAAACCATAAAAAGTATATGGTTTATTTAAGGAGTTTGTTTTGAGTAATGATCATCGAACGCTCTCTCTCACCCCATGTGCAGGGCGTTGTTCAACAGTTTTTGGTGATCAGGTTTGTCGTGGTTGTCGCCGTTTTAACCACGAGGTGATTCAATGGAACACTTATACGGCAGAGCAGCGTTTAGCTGTATGGAAGCGTTTAGATGATCAATTGAATCAAATCTTAGTACCGATGCTGCCTCATGCAGACTTACAGCATGTTGAGGGCTTTATTTTAAGTAAGCGTGTTCGGTTAATGGAAGGGGCGAGCCAGGGCCGTAAGCTTTACCATGCCTTAAAAATATGTGAAAAGAATAAACATCTAGCACATGAGAGTGGTTTGGGTATTTCGGAGTCTCAAGTCAAAACGATATGGGTTGAGTTTGAACGACGTGTTTTAGCGTTGGCTAAAGCGAGCTATGAGTTGGCTTGGTTGCGAGCAGATGGAATTAGCCATCACTTGTTAACTATGTATGAAGAAGAATAAGTCTAGAGTAGAAAAAGACGTAAATAAAAAAGCTGCCTTTTGGCAGCTTTTTTTCATTAATTTTCTTTCGAATATTAACGTTTGATGTCGCGTTGAGTTTCACCAGTATAAAGCTGACGAGGACGACCGATTTTGTAAGGGCCGCTGTGCATTTCTAACCAGTGGCTGATCCAACCAACTGTACGAGCAAGAGCGAAGATTACAGTAAACATTTCTGTTGGGATACCAATCGCTTTAAGGATGATACCTGAGTAGAAGTCTACGTTAGGGTAAAGTTTACGCTCAACGAAGTACGGGTCGTTCAATGCGATACGCTCAAGTTCCATAGCAAGTGCTAATTGAGGATCGTTGATACCTAAAGCTTCAAGAACTTCGTCACAAGTTTGCTTCATTACTTTAGCGCGTGGGTCGAAGTTTTTGTAAACGCGGTGACCGAAGCCCATAAGCTTAACTTCTTTGCGTTTAACTTTTTCCATGAACTCTGCAACGTTTTCAACGCTACCGATTTCATCAAGCATCTTAAGAACTGCTTCGTTTGCACCACCGTGAGCAGGTCCCCAAAGTGCAGAGATACCAGCAGAGATACATGCATACGGGTTTGCACCAGTAGAACCAGCAAGACGTACTGTAGATGTAGAAGCATTTTGCTCATGGTCAGCATGAAGCGTGAAAATACGATCCATTGCGCGAGCAAGAACAGGATTAACTTTGTAATCACGGTCAGCAGGAGTAGCAAACATCATGTGTAAGAAGTTTTCCGCATAACTTAAATCGTTACGTGGATAGATGAATGGTTGGCCTACTGTGTATTTGTAACTCCAAGCAGCAAGCGTTGGAATTTTTGCAATTAAGCGAATTGCAGTGATTTCACGGTGGTTGATGTCTTCAATATCTAGGTTGTTGTGATAAAACGCAGATAATGCACCTACAACACCAACCATGATTGCCATTGGGTGAGCATCACGACGGAAACCATTGAAGAAACGGCTAACTTGATCGTGAACCATAGTGTGAGCACGTACTTTCGTATCAAACTCAACTTTCTGTTCAGCAGTTGGGAGCTCGCCATTTAATAATAAATAACAAGTTTCAAGGTAGTCTGCTTGAGTTGCTAACTGATCAATTGGGTAGCCGCGGTGTAATAAAATACCTTTGTCACCATCAATGAAAGTAATTTTAGATTCGCATGCGGCTGTCGCCATAAAACCAGGATCGAAAGTAAAATGACCTTCTTTCAGTATGCTGCTGACATCAATTACATCTGGACCTAAAGTGCCACTGTAGATTGGTAATCCAATTTCTTTGCCATCAAGATGTAATACGGCTTTTTTGCCATTTGCTTCAGACATTCAATAGATCTCCTGTCCTGGTGAATGTTGATCTGACTCGAAATCCTAATGTTCTCATGTGCGAATCAGACGGTGTCAAAATTTGCTATAAGATTAGTGAGTACTGAAATTTTGTCAATTATACTTATGGATAAAAAATGACGTTCCCACAGAGAGTTAGTCATCAAGACCCGAGCAAAAAAGTCAGTAAAATCACTGCATCGGGATGGTATAATAAGTCAATTCAACAAGAACGTGCAGAAAAAAAATGAAGGATGAGTACAATTGTAAGCAAATTTATAAATTGCAATTTAGAATAATAAGGCGGTAGAAAATGCCAATCTGCTTAAAAAAATCATAAAACTCATGGTGTAATTTCAAATTTATACTCAAAAAAAATGGTATTTTTATTTAGTTGTAACAAAGAATATTGTTCTTTTTTTAAGTTTAATTGTATAAAAAATAGCTCATCAGACGACTTTAAAATCATAAGAACTGTTTTTTAATGAAATTCACTTTCGAAAAATTAGTATAGATCGCTTAATATCTATCTGAAATATAAGTCTGTTCACTTATTTGAAATGTGGCTTACATTGAAAATAGGAGAGTATTGCGATCATTTTTCTATTGATATGAGGAATTTATAACTTTATCTTTAGTCTAAAATCGGCTTATTTAAAAGAAATTTCAGAAAAAATGAAATTAAATAAAAAGTTATTTTAAACAAGGATATGATGTATGTAGGTATAGTTTTTTTATTGACCTAATAATGTAATATTGTTTTGAATGATTCTTATTTAATGGTTTTTTGCTGAAATGGCAAAGTGGATTGTTTGTATTTTGATACTTCGCGTTTTATAATTCAGTGTCGTTTATAGGTTAGGCATGAGCTGTGCTTGCCTAACAATGCCAGCTTTCCTTGGAATTAATTCAACAAACTCCGGTCGGAGTTTCTACCTACAGGATGCCCGCTGTGAAAAGCAACAGACCTGTCAATTTGTCCATGGGTCAGGTGTTAGCGGTAAATTTACGCTCACCCGTGGCTATTGCATCAATTTTACACCGTTTATCAGGTGTCATCGTTTTCTTATTAGTACCAGTTCTCTTATGGATTCTAGATAAATCATTATCTTCACCAGAAGGATTTGACTACGTTAAAAATGTCGTTTTTGGAAATATCCTTGTACGTTTTGTTGTTTGGGTATTTGCAGCCGGCTTAATATTCCACTTTATTGCTGGAGTTAAGCACTTACTTGCAGATTTAGGTTTTGCTGAAGAACTGCAAAGTGGTCGTATTGCAGCGACAATTTCATTGATCTTATCTGTGGTAGCCATTATCGCAGCCTTTGTATGGATTATGTTCTAATGAAAAGTGCTACAGGTTTAACTGGTTCAGGTTCTCGTGATTGGTTTATCCAGCGTGTAAGTGCGGTTGTATTAGCAGCTTATACTGTTGTTCTTTTTGGTTGGATTCTCTGCAAAGGTGGATTTGACTATCAACAGTGGGCTGGCTTCATGATGACATTACCAATGAAGATTTTTTCTTTATTGGCAATTTTATCGCTTATCGCACACGCATGGATTGGTATGTGGCAAGTTTTCACTGACTATGTCACTACTCGTCAAATGGGTCCTTCAGCGAAAGGTTTACGCCTTGTACTGACGACGGCTGTCATTATTGCAGTGTTTGTGTACGCAATCTGGGGTATCCAGATTTTCTGGGCGAATTGATAGGAAGATATCATGGGCGCGATAACCCCTAAAGAAGATTATTCAAATATTCAAAACCTCACTTTCGATGCAGTTATCGTTGGTGGTGGTGGTTCTGGTATGCGTGCTTCTTACCAACTTGCTCAAGCAGGTTTGAAAGTTGCAGTACTTACTAAAGTTTTCCCAACACGTTCACATACAGTTGCTGCTCAGGGCGGTATCGGTGCGTCGTTAGGTAACATGCAAGAAGATAACTGGCATTTCCACTTTTACGATACGGTAAAAGGTTCTGACTGGTTAGGTGACCAAGACGCAATTGAATTTATGTGTCGTGAAGCACCAAAAGTTGTGTATGAACTTGAACACATGGGTATGCCGTTTGACCGTAACGCTGATGGTACAATTTACCAGCGTCCGTTCGGTGGTCACTCTGCGAACTATGGTGATAAACCAGTTCCACGTGCTTGTGCTGCTGCTGACCGTACTGGTCACGCATTATTGCACACGCTTTATCAAAGCAACGTGAAAATGGGTACTCAGTTCTTCGTTGAATGGATCGCGCTTGATTTGATCCGTAACGAAGCAGGTGATGTTCTTGGTGTAACAGCGATTGACCAAGAAACTGGTAATATCGCAGTATTCCAAGCAAAAGCGACATTGTTTGCGACCGGTGGTGCTGGTCGTGTTTACCGTGCATCAACAAATGCTTATATCAATACTGGTGACGGTCTTGGTATGGCTGCTCGTGCTGGTATTCCATTACAAGATATGGAATTCTGGCAATTCCACCCTACGGGTGTTGCGGGCGCAGGCGTATTGTTAACTGAAGGTTGTCGTGGTGAAGGTGCAATCCTTCGTAACAAAGACGGCGAACCGTTCATGGAACGTTACGCACCAACTTTAAAAGACTTGGCTCCACGTGACTTCGTATCACGTTCTATGGACCAAGAAATTAAAGAGGGTCGTGGTTGTGGTCCAAAAGGTGATTATATCTTACTAGATATGACTCACTTGGGCGCTGACACAATCATGAAGCGTTTACCATCTGTATTTGAGATTGGTAAAAAATTCGCGAACGTTGACATTACTAAAGAACCAATTCCTGTAGTACCAACAATCCATTATCAAATGGGCGGTATTCCTACAAATATGCATGGTCAAGTGTGCTTACCTGAAGCAGGTACAGATAACTACACTAAACCTGTAAAAGGTTTCTATGCAATTGGTGAATGTTCTTGTGTATCAGTACATGGTGCAAACCGTTTAGGTACTAACTCACTTCTTGACTTGGTTGTATTTGGTAAAGCTGCTGGTGAGCACATTATCGACTACGTAACTAAGCATCATGGTGATGAATATGCGCCACTTCCAACAAACGTATTAGAGCAAACTTTAGATCGCGTACGTAAGTTGGATGAATCAACTTCTGGTGAAAATGCACAAGAAGTTGCTGATGCGATTCGTGATATCGTTCAAGACCACGCTGGTGTATTCCGTACTCAAGCTTTGCTTGATAAAGGTGTTAAAGAGATTCTTGCTCTTGAACCACGTGTGCGCAACATTCACTTGAAAGATAAATCTAAAGTATTTAACACTGCACGTGTTGAAGCGCTTGAAGTTGAAAACTTATATGAAGTTGCAAAAGCTACATTAATTTCAGCTGCTGCGCGTAAAGAGTGTCGTGGTGCGCATACTGTAGTTGATTATGAATTGCCAGCTGATCACCCAACTTATTCATACGGTCGCCGTGATGATGAGTGGATGAAGCATACTTTATGGTATTCATCAGACAATCGTTTGGAATATAAGCCTGTGCGCTTCAAGCCGTTGACTGTTGATGCAATTCCACCAGCACCACGTACATTCTAATCGGGAGTATAAAGATGAGTAGAGGTACTCGTACATTCGAAATCTACCGCTATGATCCTGATAAGGATAAAGCGCCGTACATGCAAACTTTCAAGCTTGAATTGACTGATAAGCACCGTATGTTGCTTGATGCATTACTTGCTTTGAAGGTTCAAGATGAATCATTAACGTTCCGTCGTTCATGCCGTGAAGGTATTTGTGGTTCGGATGGTGTAAACATTAATGGTAAAAATGGTTTGGCTTGTTTATGGAATTTAAACGACCTGCCTGAGAAAATTGTAATTCGTCCATTACCAGGTTTGCCGGTTGTTAAAGATTTGGTTGTTGATATGAACCAATTCTATGATCAATATGACAAAATTCAGCCATTCTTGATCAATAACCAACCAGCTCCACCTAAAGAGCGTTTACAGTCTCCTGAAGAGCGTGAACACTTAAATGGTTTGTATGAATGTATTCTTTGTGCATGTTGTTCAACTTCATGCCCATCATTCTGGTGGAACCCTGATAAATTCTTGGGTCCTTCAGCATTGTTGAATGCATACCGTTTTATCATCGACTCTCGTGATACTGCTACGGCAGACCGTTTGGCTCGTCTTGACGATCCATTCAGTTTGTTCCGTTGTAAAGGTATTATGAACTGTGTGTCAGTATGTCCTAAAGGTCTAAACCCTACTAAAGCAATCGGTCATATCCGTAACATGCTATTAGATCAAGCGGGTTAATTCTGCACAAATAGAAAACGCGCATCCTTGATGTGCGTTTTTTTTTAATTTTATAATGTAAACTTTAGACTTTGGTCGAAATGAGCGAGGATTTTATATATTGCACCATATATTAAAAGATAAAATCGCTTATGTATTTCGCCAATTTATAGGTGGTATGTGTCAAAAAAATCAATCGTTGTTTAAGAACATGATACGATTTGCCACAAAGTTATAGGTGAAAAAAGCGTATACTAGTGAAATTAATTTAAGTAGCACGATCTTAGATCTGTGCTTAATTTTTATGGTTAAAGTCATTTTAGAAAAGTTAATTTTAAAGTTAATTTTTCTAAAAAGATTTGCAAAAAATTGCTCGGTTTTAATCGAGTATAAGGTGAGTGATGATGCCATTGAGGGCGTTGTGATTCATTAATTACCTATGGAGTTTTCTCTCTAGGTAGTATGACGCCCCATGGTCTTAGAGACCTGTTGGGTAAGTAATGCCTTTTTTACCAATTTGGCATTATGCATCATGGGTGTGCTTAAAAGGCAGCCTGTAATATTTTTTGCAATAGGAAATGGGTCCACAAATGCAAGAAGTTGCTGACGCATTGCGTCTTGACACTGAACTTTCCGCTGATAGTGCAGCGTATATTGAAGAACTTTACGAGCAGTACCTGACTTCCCCAACCTCTGTAGCTGAGGACTGGCGCCAATATTTCGATAAATATCCAAAGGGTGACCAACCACACAGCGCTGTGCGTGAGCAATTCCTATTACTAGGACGTAATGCTAATCGTGTTCAACCTGTTGTACAAAGTACTGTAAGTACTGAGCATGAGCGTCGTCAAATTGGCGTTTTACAACTTATTGCTGCTTATCGTAATCGCGGACATCAAAAAGCTAAATTAGATCCATTAGGTCTTGCTAAGCGTGAAGAGATTCCAGATTTAGATCTTTCAGCTCACGGTTTAACCAAATCAGATTTAGACACTGTATTCAATACCGGCAATCTTGAAATCGGCAAAAGCGAAGCAACGCTTGCTGAAATGATTGAAGCAATGGAAGCAATCTATTGTGGTTCGATCGGTGTTGAATACATGCATATCGTGGACACAAAAGAAAAACGTTGGATTCAACAACGTCTTGAAAGTGCCCGTGGTAAATTCAATTACTCAAATGACCAAAAGAAAGGCTTCTTAGAGCGTTTAACTGCTGCAGAAGGTCTTGAAAAATATCTTGGTAATAAATACGTCGGTGCTAAACGCTTTGGTGTTGAAGGCGGCGAATCTTTTATTCCTATGGTAAACGAGATTATCCAGCGTGCTGGTGCTGTAGGTTGTAAAGAAGTTGTTATCGGTATGCCACACCGTGGCCGTTTAAACCTTCTTGTGAATATTATGGGTAAAAACCCTGCGGACTTATTTGGTGAGTTCGAAGGTAAATCAATTCATAAAAAAGGTTCTGGCGACGTTAAATACCACCAAGGTTTCTCAAGTAATGTAATGACTCCAGGCGGCGAAGTTCACTTGGCATTGGCATTTAACCCATCTCACTTGGAAATTGTTGGTCCTGTAGTTGAAGGTTCTGTACGTGCACGTCAAGTACGTCGTAGAGACATTGGCGGTGATGACGTTTTACCAGTTATTGTTCATGGTGATGCGGCATTTGCAGGTCAGGGCGTGAACATGGAAACTTTCCAGATGTCACAAACTCGTGGCTATACGGTTGGTGGTACAGTTCATATTATTGTGAACAACCAAGTAGGTTTCACAACTTCTGATCCTCGTGACGCACGTTCTACAGAATACTGTACAGACGTTGCTAAAATGATTCAGGCGCCAATTTTCCATGTAAATGGCGATGATCCTGAAGCTGTTATCTTTGCTACTCAATTAGCACATGATTTCCGTCACGAATTCCGTAAAGATGTTGTTATCGATTTGTTCTGTTATCGTCGTCGTGGCCATAACGAAGCAGATGAGCCATCTGGTACACAGCCATTGATGTATCAAGTAATTGCGAAGAAAGCGACTACTCGTACACTTTATGCTGATCAACTTGTTCAAGAGAAAGTACTTGATCGTGCTGAAGCAGACCAAATGGTTGAAGATTACCGTTCTGATCTAGAAGCGGGTAATCATGTAGCAAATGCATTGATTCTTGAACCAAATACCAAAATGTTTGTTGATTGGACTCCATATTTGGGCCATGACTACACAGACGATTGGGATACTTCATTTGACTTAAATCGCTTAAAAGAATTAGGCGAGGGCATGAGCAAACTTCCTGAAGGGTTTGTAATGCAGCGTCAGGTTCAAAAAGTAATTGAAGACCGCGTAAAAATGCAAACTGGTGAAACTCCATTAAACTGGGGTGCAGCAGAAACTTTAGCTTATGCAACTTTATTAGATGAAGATTATCTAGTTCGTATTACTGGTGAAGACGTGGGTCGTGGTACCTTCTCACACCGTCATGCGAAATTGCATAACCAAGCTGATGGTTCAACGTACATTCCACTTTGTCATGTGAAAGAGAACCAACCACGTTTTGCGATTTATGACTCTCTTTTATCTGAAGAAGCAGTTCTTGCATTCGAATATGGTTACGCAACTACAATTCCTAAGAGCTTGATTATTTGGGAAGCACAATTTGGTGACTTCGTAAACTGTGCTCAAGTTGTGATTGACCAGTTTATTGCTTCTGGTGAGACTAAATGGGAACGTGTTTGTGGTTTAACAATGTTGTTACCACACGGTTTCGAAGGTCAAGGCCCAGAACACTCATCAGCTCGTTTAGAACGTTTCTTACAGTTATGTGCTGAAGACAACATGCAAGTGATCACTCCAACGACACCTGCACAGATTTTCCATGCATTACGTCGTCAAGCTGTACGCCCAATTCGTAAGCCATTGATTGTAATGTCACCGAAATCTTTACTTCGTCATAAGCTTGCGACTTCTACTTTAGAAGAGCTTGCAAATGGTTCATTCCAAACTGTAATTGATGAAATCGATCAAATTAACAAGTCAGATGTAACTCGTCTTGTACTTTGTGGCGGTAAAGTTTATTACGACTTACTTGAAAAACGTCGTGAACAAAACTTAACTAATGTTGCAATCGTACGTATTGAACAGTTGTATCCATACCCAGAGCAACGTCTTGCGGAAATCTTGGCTGCATATCCAAACGTCAAAGAACTTGTTTGGGCACAAGAAGAGCCGAAGAACCAAGGCGCATGGTTATTTATTGCACCGCGTTTATATGACGATATCTTAAAATCTGGCAAACAAATCCGTATCAGTTTTGCAGGTCGTGAAGCTTCTGCTGCACCAGCTTGTGGCTCACCGTACTTGCATGCAAAACAACAAGCTCAGCTAATTAATGATGCATTGGCAATCGAAGCTGAACAATCAGGAGATTCTCAATAATGGCAACCGAAATTAAAGCACCGGTATTCCCAGAGTCTGTTGCAGATGGCACCATCGCAACTTGGCATAAAAAGGTGGGTGAACCTGTATCACGTGATGAAGTAATCTGTGATATTGAAACCGACAAAGTTGTTTTAGAAGTTGTTGCTCCTGCTGATGGTAGCTTAGTTGCAATCATTAAAGATGAAGGCGATACAGTTCTTTCTGACGAAGTAATTGCTCAGTTTGAAGCTGGTGCTGGTGCAGCAGCGGCTGCTCCTGCAGTAGAGCAAGCAGTTGCTCAAACTCAAGCTGGTGCAGCGCCTGTTGTTGAGCGTACAGAAACTGTATCTGATCAAGCTCCTGCAGTTCGTAAAGCATTAACTGAATCTGGTATTGCTGCTGCTGACGTACAAGGTACTGGTCGTGGTGGTCGTATCACTAAAGAAGATGTTGCAAACCATCAAGCTAAACCAGCTGCTAACGTTACTCCGTTAAGTGTAGCTGTTGGTGAGCGTATCGAAAAACGTGTTCCAATGACTCGTTTACGTAAACGTGTAGCTGAGCGTCTTCTTGCTGCAACTCAAGAAACTGCAATGTTAACTACATTCAACGAAGTTAACATGAAGCCAATCATGGAATTGCGTAAGCAATATAAAGATGCTTTTGAAAAACGTCATGGCGCTCGTTTAGGCTTCATGTCATTCTTCGTTAAAGCAGCAACTGAAGCGCTTAAACGCTACCCAGCTGTAAACGCTTCAATTGATGGCGACGATATCGTTTATCACGGTTACTACGACATCGGTGTTGCAGTATCTTCTGATCGTGGTCTTGTTGTACCAGTATTACGTGATACTGATCGTATGAGCTATGCAGAAGTTGAATCTGGTATTGGTGCATATGCTGCTAAAGCACGTGATGGTAAATTATCTATCGAAGAAATGACTGGTGGTACTTTCACAATCACTAACGGTGGTACTTTCGGTTCATTACTTTCAACTCCAATTTTGAATCAGCCACAAACTGGTATCTTGGGTATGCACAAAATCCAAGAGCGTCCTATGGCTGTAAATGGTCAAGTTGAAATCTTGCCAATGATGTATTTAGCACTTTCTTATGACCACCGTATGATCGATGGTAAAGAAGCTGTAGGTTTCTTGGTAGCAATCAAAGAATTGTTAGAAGAGCCAGCTAAACTCATCCTTGATCTTTAATTTCTTCGAATAATATTACCGAGGTAGAGTGATCCTCTATCTCGGACCATGGAGATAAACAATGTCTCAACAATTTGATCTTGTTGTTATTGGTGGTGGTCCTGGTGGTTATGAAGCTGCAATTCGCGCTGCTCAACTAGGTTTTAAAGTCGCTTGTATCGAAAAACGTATTCACAACGGTAAGCCATCTTTGGGTGGTACATGCTTAAACGTAGGTTGTATTCCTTCTAAAGCATTACTTGACTCTTCTCACCGTTACGAAGATACAGTACATCACTTAGCTGATCACGGTATCACTACAGGTGAAGTGAATTTTGATCTTGCTAAGCTTCTTGCTCGTAAAGACAAAATTGTTGACCAATTAACTGGTGGTATCGATCAATTGCTTAAAGGCAATGGCATTGAATGGTTAAAAGGTACTGGTAAATTACTTGCTGGTAAAAAAGTTGAGTTCGTTTCTCATGAAGGTGAAACTCAAGTTTTAGAACCTAAATACGTTATTCTTGCGTCTGGTTCTGTGCCTGTAAATATTCCAGTAGCTCCTGTAGATCAAGATATTATTGTTGATTCAACTGGTGCATTGAACTTCCCAGAAGTACCTAAGCGTTTAGGTGTAATTGGTGCAGGTGTAATCGGTTTAGAGCTTGGTTCTGTTTGGCGTCGTCTTGGTGCTGAAGTTGTTGTTTTTGAAGCAATGGATGCATTCTTACCAATGGCTGATAAAGCTTTGGCAAAAGACTACCAAAAACTTTTAACTAAGCAAGGTCTTGATATTCGTATCGGTGCTAAAGTTTCTGGTACTGAAATTAATGGTCGTGAAGTGACTGTTAAATACACTCAAGGCGGCGAAGAAAAAACTCAGACTTTTGACAAATTAATCGTTTGTGTAGGCCGTAAAGCTTATGCAGAAGGTTTATTGGCAGATGATTCAGGCATTAAATTGACTGAACGTGGTCTAGTTGAAGTAAATGATCACTGTGCAACTTCTGTAGAAGGTGTATACGCGATTGGTGACTTGGTTCGCGGTCCAATGCTTGCTCATAAAGCAATGGAAGAAGGCGTAATGGCTGTTGAGCGTATTCACGGTCATGCAGCTCAAGTGAACTATGACACAATCATTTCTGTTATCTATACACATCCGGAAGCGGCATGGGTTGGTTTAACTGAAGAACAAGCTAAAGAAAAAGGTCATGAAGTTAAAACTGGTCAATTCGGTTTTGCTGTAAATGGTCGAGCTTTAGCGGCGGGTGAAGGTGCTGGTTTTGTTAAGTTTGTTGCTGATGCAAAAACTGACCGTTTATTAGGTATGCATGTTATTGGACCTGCGGCATCTGATATCGTACACCAAGGTATGATCGCTCTTGAATTTGTATCTTCTGTTGAAGATCTTCAGTTAATGACATTTGGTCATCCAACATTCTCTGAAGTTGTTCATGAAGCTGCACTTGCTGTAGATGGTCGTGCAATTCACGCGATTCAACGTAAGCGTAAATAAAATAAAGAGCGGTTCTCCGCTCTTTTTCACATTCGATGGTGTGATTAAAAAAGCATCAAGGTGAAAGACGTAGACAGCAATTTGCATATGTAACATGAGAATGTTGCGCAAATTGAAGACAACAAACAAAGTTAAGTAGGTAACTAAATGAACTTACATGAGTATCAAGCTAAAGCGTTATTGAAAGAATATGGTATGCCAGTACAAGAAGGTATCTTGGCTACCAATGCAGACGAAGCAGTTGCTGCATTTGAACAGCTTGGTGGTAAATTCGCGGTAATGAAAGCGCAAGTTCATGCTGGTGGTCGTGGTAAGGCTGGTGGCGTTAAAGTTGCAAAATCTAAAGAAGACGTTATCGAATTTGCAAACAATATCATTGGTACTCGTCTTGTAACGTATCAAACAGATGCAAATGGTCAACCAGTAAACAGTATTATTGTTGCTGAAGACGTATACCCAGTTGAGCGTGAGCTTTACTTAGGTGCGGTTGTAGACCGTTCTAGCCGTCGTATTACTTTCATGGCTTCTACAGAAGGTGGTGTAGAAATCGAGAAAGTTGCAGAAGAAACTCCAGAAAAAATTATCAAAGTTGAAGTTGATCCATTAGTTGGCTTACAACCATTCCAAGCACGTGAAGTTGCGTTTGCTTTAGGTTTGAAAGACAAACAAATCGGTCAATTTGTAAAAATCATGACAGCTGCTTACCAAGCATTTGTTGAAAATGATTTTGCTTTATTTGAAATTAACCCACTTTCAGTTCGTGAAAATGGCGAAATTTTATGTGTAGACGCGAAAGTAGGTATCGACTCTAACGCGCTTTACCGTTTACCTAAAGTTGCTGCTTTACGTGACAAATCTCAAGAGAATGAGCGTGAATTAAAAGCATCTGAATTTGATCTTAACTATGTTGCTTTAGAAGGTAACATCGGTTGTATGGTTAACGGTGCTGGTCTTGCAATGGCAACTATGGACATCATTAAACTTTATGGTGGTCAGCCTGCAAACTTCCTTGACGTTGGTGGCGGTGCAACTAAAGAGCGCGTAATCGAAGCGTTCAAAATCATCCTTGCTGATACATCTGTACAAGGTGTTTTAATCAACATCTTCGGTGGTATCGTACGTTGTGACATGATTGCTGAAGCGATTATTGCAGCGGTTCAGGAAGTAAACGTAACTGTTCCAGTTGTTGTTCGTTTAGAAGGTAACAACGCTGAGTTAGGTGCTAAATTACTTGATGAATCTGGTTTGAAATTAATTTCTGCGAACGGCTTGTCTGATGCCGCAGAAAAAGTTGTAGCTGCAGTTAAAGCGTAAGGGGAGTATCAATCATGAGCGTATTAATTAATAAAGACACTAAAGTATTGGTACAAGGTTTTACTGGTAAAAACGGTACTTTCCACTCTGCACAAGCTTTAGACTACGGTACAAAAGTTGTTGGTGGTGTTACTCCAGGTAAAGGCGGTACTACTCACCTTGACCTACCAGTATTCAACACAATGAAAGAAGCTGTACGTGAAACAAATGCAGATGCATCTGTAATCTATGTACCAGCTCCATTCGTTTTAGACTCAATCGTTGAAGCGGTTGATTCAGGTGTTGGCCTAATCGTTGTGATCACTGAAGGTGTTCCAACAATCGACATGCTTAAAGCAAAACGCTACTTAGAAACTAACGGTAACGGTACTCGTTTAGTTGGCCCTAACTGTCCAGGCGTGATCACTCCGGGTGAATGTAAGATTGGTATTATGCCTGGTCATATTCACCAACCAGGTCGTATTGGTATCATCTCGCGTTCAGGTACATTGACTTATGAAGCTGTTGCTCAAACAACTAAGCTTGGTTTAGGTCAGTCTACTTGTATCGGTATCGGTGGTGACCCAATCCCAGGTATGAACCAAATCGAAGCGCTTCAATTGTTCCAAGACGATCCAGATACTGATGCAATCATCATGATCGGTGAGATCGGTGGTACAGCGGAAGAAGAAGCTGCTGAATTCATCAAATCTAACGTGACTAAGCCTGTAGTAGGTTACATTGCTGGTGTAACTGCTCCTAAAGGTAAGCGTATGGGTCACGCTGGTGCGATCATTTCTGGTGGTCAAGGTACTGCTGAAGAGAAATTCGCTGCATTTGAAAAAGCAGGTATGGCTTACACTCGTAGCCCAGCTGAGCTTGGTTCAACTATGTTGCAAGTTTTAAAAGAGAAAGGTTTAGCGTAATTCGTTAGATTTTGATCTTTAAAAAAACCCCAATGGAGACATTGGGGTTTTTTATTAAAATGAAATGATATTAATTCTAGTAGAACATTGAATAATTAACATAATTAATTCAAGGGAAAAATAAATGAGTAGAGAAGAGTTAATTTATTGTATCGAAAAATTTATAGATAAAAATGATATCTCTATCAAGAATACACAAAGAATAGAAGTTCTTCTTGATGACTTAAATTCAGAGGAAGAGATAATAGAAAGTATGATGCTAATTCTAGCGTTATATGTCCTGAAGGTGATGAGTACTTGTATGGTGAAGATGACGTGATTTTAGAATTGAAAAAAAATATTAATTTTTTTCAATGATATTTAAATTCCACATATTGTCTATTTTCATTCTTTAAGATGAAAAAGAAGAGCCTTATGACTAATACTAATTTTCATAAATAACTTAATATTCAATCGCTTATAAATATTACCTTTTTAAGAGAAATGTTTAGTCTCATTCATTAGATTTTAATCTTAAAACCCCAATGGAGATATTAGTTTTTTTACTGGGAAATATAATTGGAGTATTCATGGACTTAGTCTACTAAATAAAATCTAGTAGACTAATCGTATCTTTACAAAAATATCAATGACAAAGGTAATCATCATGTATGTGAAAATATCTAGTGTGATTCTCTTCTGCACTTTAATTTCGGGGTGTGCCACAAATCCAGAAAAGTTACAGACACCAGTTGAACTTACTTGTATTTTCCTCAAAGAGCCTCTTTCAACTACAGGGCTCTATGGTCCACTTAATGTGGAGTGGACCACTCGTCTAGAACGGGGACCATATTGGTCAGAAAAGATAGATGAAAAGGGCACGTTCTTTCGAGGGGCACCTGGTAGTATTTCAATTCGAAGCCCAGACTATCCATCAATTCCAGGACAACCTGCAGCAACTGATGGTGGCTTTTACTTACCAAAAGACCCTAAGGAGCCAGTCAAAATTTATCGCTACTTCACAACAAAGGCAGTACCTGTTGAAGTTCCATCTGACAATGTGACGTGTAATACTCTAGCTTATACTAAAGAGTCTGCATCCCATAAGGTTAGTCTAGTATCCTTTGCCACAGCTGGCGCAGTAGGAGGCGCTACTGGTGCCATAATTGGTAAGAACTTTTCCTCAGGAAATATGAGCTACGGGCAAGCCGCAGGAGCTGGCGCTGCAGGGGGAGCAATCGGTGGATTGATTGTTGCTGCTATCATCAATGCTGAAGTAGGGAAAATCATTGGTGGTCTACCAATAAAGGAATCTAGTTTTATGGAAAAGCTTCGCGAACTTGGGGCAAAACGCGAGCCTCTTAAACAAATTTCTTTACTACCAGCTTCTAGTCCATAAAGCTTAGTTCCTCAGGTTTATTCATCCATCGAGAGGTCGCTAGCAGTCAGCACCTCTCTTATTAAACGTTGGGCATCTGTTTCGCTATACTTTTTCAACGCGAGATTTAATTCAAGGGAAGAGATGCCCTGTTTGATATTTTGCTAACCTTATACTGAACTTGGTATCTAATTACTCATTTTCACCATAGGAATGGGTGAAACGGAAGATGAAAATTGTAGATCGAACATTTAGCATTTCGGTCTACATTGAAATAGGAGTACTAAACAGAGTGTATCACCCTTACTCAGCTTTTGGTTTCAACCCTTGAGTCAAACCATTGACATCACCACCCTGTAAGCCCAATTCATTTATTAAGTTATCAATCAAAGGTGCTTGTGAGCGATAGCGTAGCGCGCTATTCACCACTTGATCAGACAAAGAAGTTTGAGCATTTTCAAAAGAAACATTACTGTAAATCAGTTGAATTTCAACCTAAATTGCCAACATTATTATAGGCAAAAAAATACGCAATGATTGGGGTGATCATTGCGTAGAACAACGAATCTGTAAAAACAGTTTCGGTTTAAGGAGAAATGTCGTGAGGCTCATATGATGTAACCTACATAGAGGATAATAGATAAAGATAAGATATTCTTCATCGCTATTAGCGTTAATAAGTGTTACTTCACGTTAATAGGGTAAAGGCCTGTGAATGGCTATCAATACATTAGTAATTCTAAAAAATAAATATTATTGAATCTAATAAATAAAAAAAAGCCCCGAAGGGCTTTTAGTTTTCAAAAAGGATTAAAATTTAAATAAACCTAAACCATCTTTAACTTCGTCTAAAGTCTGTTGAGTAATAAGACGGCACTTATCTGTACCTTGACGTAAAACATCCATAATATAGTCAGGATCTTTAGCAAGTTCTTCGCGACGTTCACGAATAGGTGTAATTAACTCTTTTAAGACACCTTCAAGACGTTTTTTAACCGTACCATCACCAAGACCACCGCGACGATAGTGAGCTTTTAATTCTTCAACTTCTTCTTTATTTGGATCAAATGCATCTAAATAAGTAAATACAATATTGCCTTCAACTTGACCTGGATCTTCAATACGAAGGTGATTTGGATCGGTGTACATCGCATTAACAGCTTTTTTAATGTCTTTATCAGAAGCATTTAAAACGATGGTATTGCCTAATGATTTAGACATTTTCGCTTTACCATCAAAACCTGGTAGACGTGCCATATTAGAAAGCAACGCTTTACATTCAGGCAAAAGATCTTGACCGATTTGGCGATTTACTCGACGTACGATTTCATTCGTTTGTTCAATCATTGGAATCTGATCTTCACCCACTGGAACCACAGTTGCTTTGAAAGCAGTAATATCAGCCGCTTGTGCAACAGGGTAGCAGAGGAAACCAGCTGGAATGTCACGTTCGAAACCACGCATTTGAATTTCAGATTTAATGGTCGGGTTACGTTCTAAACGCGCAACTGTCACAAAGTTAAGATAGAGCATTGTGAGTTCATTGAGTGCTGGTAAGCAAGATTGAACACAAATAGTAGTTTTTGTTGGATCAATGCCTACAGCTAAATAATCTAGAGCAACTTCTAGAATATTACGACGAACTTTATCTGGATTATCTGCATTATCTGTTAATGCTTGTGCATCTGCTAACAAGAGATGTTGATGATGGCTATCCTGTAAACCTACACGAGAACGCAAAGAACCGACAAAATGCCCAAGGTGAAGTTGTCCGGTTGGGCGGTCGCCTGTCAAAATAATTGGACGCTGATCAACATTACTCATTATTTATTCCACTATCGTATTGGCTTAATCAGGGGTAGTAAGCCCTGTAATATAAAAGATTGGCATTATTGTACGGGAAATAAATTTTTTTCGTCAGCGATTGGGGAAACTTTTCTTAAAATAATATTGTGAATTTATTCAGTAAAATTACAGAAATTCAAAAAAATCATCTTACAATAGCCTTAATAAATACAAACTTGGATAAGAAATGGCGAGTGGCTTACTTTTATTACTAGATGATATAGCAACAATTTTAGATGATGTTGCTTTAATGAGCAAAATGGCAGCCAAGAAAACTGCCGGAGTTTTAGGTGATGATTTGGCCTTAAATGCTCAGCAAGTAACAGGTGTGCGCGCAGATCGCGAACTACCTATTGTTTGGAAAGTGGCTAAAGGCTCATTTGTTAATAAGCTTATTTTAGTTCCTTTAGCATTGTTGATTAGTGTGATTGCACCTTGGCTTATTAATCCGCTATTAATGCTCGGGGGCTTATTTTTATGTTATGAGGGCGTAGAGAAAGTTCTTCATACGATTATGCATAAAAAAGCTTCTACATCAGAGGAAGCAAAAGCAGAGCTTGAAAATGAAGAATTAGACTTAGCAACTTTTGAAAAAGAAAAAATAAAAGGAGCAGTAAGAACTGATTTTATTTTATCGGCTGAGATCGTGGTGATTACGCTCGGTACAGTTGCTACGGCTACTTTAATGACAAAGTTAAGCGTTTTAAGTGTTATTGCAGTTGTAATGACGATTGGCGTTTATGGCCTGGTTGGTATGATTGTTAAGATTGATGATTTGGGATTATATTTAACAGAACAGTCGACCTCATTTAAACAAACTATAGGTCGAGGCCTATTAGCTTTTGCTCCTATTTTGATGAAATTACTTTCAATTGTGGGCACTATTGCAATGTTTTTAGTGGGTGGCGGGATTATTAATCATACGATTCCATTACTTCATCACTTAACTGAAGACACAGTGGATCATGTGGAAACAATACCAGCAGTGGGTAATATTATTGGTGCTTTAACACCAACATTGATTAACTTTGGAATAGGACTTGTTGCAGGTGCAATTGTTCTATTAATTGTGAGCTTAATACAAAAAATGTGGCCTAAAAAAGCATCAGGTTCATGATGCCATTCTAAAAAGAAGAGGGAAATTATGCGCTGGAAAGGTCGACGAATTAGTAGCAATGTTGAGGACCGTCGAGGTGGTGGCGGGGTTAGAGCCGGTGGTATCAGTATTATTGGTTTGGTTGTTGCATTTGTTGCGTGGAAGTTCTTTGGTGTTGATCCACAACAGGCTTATCAAGCAACGCAGCAAGTTACTGCTTCACAACAATCAAATGCAACTGCGCCAGAAAGTTTAACGGCCGAGCAAAAAGAAGCCTCGGATTTTGTTGGAACGGTTTTGGCTGATACAGAAGATACTTGGACCCCTATATTTAAACAGTTAGGTAAAAGTTATACGCCACCTAAATTAGTTTTGTTTAGTGGAATGATTCAGTCAGGATGTGGCACAGCTCAATCTGCTATGGGGCCATTTTATTGTCCGGCAGACCAGAAAGTTTATATCGATACAGAATTCTTTAAAGATATGCGTCAGCAAATGGGAATTTCTGGTGAGCAGAACCAAACTGAACTTTCTAGAGAAGATCAAGCTGGGGATTTTGCACAAGCTTATGTGGTTGCACATGAAGTAGGGCACCATGTTCAAACCTTGCTGGGTATTTCGTCACAAGTACAGCAAGCCCGTGCACAAGTCAGCCAAAGAGAAGGTAATCAATTATCTGTTCGTCAAGAATTGCAAGCTGACTGTTTAGCGGGTATTTGGGCGAGTCATAATCAACAGCGAACTCAATTTTTAGAGCAAGGTGACATTGAAGAAGCGATGGATGCTGCTCAAAAAATTGGAGATGATTATTTACAGAAGCGCTCTACGGGGCAGGTCGTTCCAGACAGCTTTACTCATGGTAGTAGTGAACAGCGAATGCATTGGTTTCAGGTTGGTTTAAAAACTGGTGATATTAACCAATGTGATACTTTTAATAATCCAGTTTAAAATTTTATAGGATGAGTCTTGTTAAACATAATTTAATAAGCTCATCTTTTTTTAGATCATAACTATAAATAATGTTAAGAAATTTAACAGATTGATAGATTGTTCAATCAATTCGGTAAACTTGTGTCCTAATTTCTATTTTTATGATTATGGCATTGTTTATGTCAGCTTTTTATTAAGTTTGGTCGATCTAGCAAAGTTGTTCATTTGGTCATTGACCCAGAAGAAGGGTATTCATGGGTAATTTTTTTCTATTACAAGCGTTTACAGTGGTTTTTGCACTATCAATTGCAACCACAATCTTTAATAAGCGTATTTTAGGCTTTCCACAGGCGATTGGTGTTCCTCTGGTCTCAGCAATTTTTGTCTTTATTCTACAGTGGGGTGCCAGCCTACTAAATGGTAACCAATTTATTACCATTAACATTCATAATATTGAAGAAGCAGTACGCCATATCGATTTTTATGATTTTTTAATTAATGGTGTTATTTGTTTTATTCTAACTTCTTCTGCACTCAAATTTAAAATTTCAGATCTAAAAAGTTATTGGAAGCAAATTAGTATTTTGGCAACAATTGCCTTAGTACTTTGCGCCGTATTATTTGGTAGTTTACTTTACGGATTCCAGTTACTGGTTGGATATCATGTGCCAATTCTGGTGCTATTACTTTTAGGTGCAGCTTTAGGGGCAACAGACCCAATTGGTATTAAAGGTGTACTTAGTTCGATTCGAGCACCACATCATTTAATTGTTAAGCTAGAAGGTGAATCATTATTTAATGATGCAATGTGTATTGCATTGTTTATGACTTTACTTAATGTTTTACAGGGTGAACATTTTTCATTGGTGGCAACATTAGAAGCTCTACTTTATGAAATTGTTGTCGCCGTCGGGATTGGTTGGGCATTTGGGGTAGGGGTGTTGCGTCTATTACGTGGTAAACACGAAATGGAGTCCCTGATTTTAACAACAGCTTTACTTGCAAGTGGAGCATATTTGGTTGCTTTGTTTGCGCATGCATCAGCACCGATTGCTTGTGTAATTGGCGGTTTAATTGTTGGAAACAAATGGAAGGAAATACGAGAAGAGCGAGAGATTCAAGAAGTTAACCATTTCTGGCACACTGTAGAAGGAATTATTAACTCATTCTTATTTACTTTAATTGGCTTAGAGTTATTTATTCTTGATCTAAACTTTAGCCTGATTTTAGGCGGTATTGTTGCGTTCTTTATCCTTCATATTTCTCGTTTTGCTGCCAACTTTATGGCTTTCGCTTTTTTTCCCACAATGCGTAGAACTAAAAGCTACAACGGTAGTTTGACTATTTTATCTTGGGGTGGGGTACGAGGAGGAATTTCACTTGCATTGATTTTGGCAGTAGCCAATATCCCTGCCTTAAGTCCCTATAGTAGTATCCTGATTGGATATACATTTATTAGTGTATTGTTATCAGGTATTGTGTGCGGCCTAGGCTTACCAGCTGTGATGAATGCTTTTTATTACAACCCCAACGAAGAAACTGAAGGCTTAAAAGGCTTTTATCAAAGGTTGTGCCATAAGATGAACCGAAGAGGTTTTCAGTATATTGTGGGAGAGGATGCGCTGGGTAGAGAAACAATCACCGTTTATAATCCAGATATTCTTGTAGACCAAAAAACTGAGGATGGAATTGCGACAATGCATGACCCGAATAAGTTACAAGAAGTAAAAAGATTTGAGAGTCCAGATAATTTCTAAATATAAATAGTTTTAAAATTTATAAGATATTTAAAAATGAGGTTTTAGTGTAATAGTAAAATATTACCTAAAGCCTTTTTTTTCTATATATATCATTAATAATATATTTTATTTTATTAAGATATTAATAATTGTTATATGAATATTTTAATTAAATGATTTTTCAACAAATGGTAAATAGAAAAACAATAAATTTGTTTTATATATAAAACGTTTAACGTAATTTTTCATTAAATTAACATAAGAAAAACTTAACTAAGACTTATATATAATTTCTATTAATTAAAATTTTTTCTTTAGGTACTTTAGTATTTGTTTTTTTTATTTTAAAGTGTTTAATGTAAAAATGATCACATTACTTAATGTTTTTAAGTTATAGGTCAAAAACTTAGAAAGATTAAGTAAAAAGAATTATACATAAAATCATTTAAATCAATAATATAAAAGGAATACAGATATGCCTGAAATACAAATTATTGCCAAGGATAGTCACGATACCTTGTCAACAATCAAGGGAACTTCTGCAAAGCTTTCGGAAGCGTCGGTCGTATTGGTAAAAGTGGCTGCCAGTGATGTATTGGTAGTGAATAGGGAGGGTACCAATGCAGTCATTCGCCTGAAAAATGGCGAGACTATTGTTATTGAAGGCTTCTTTAGTGGAACAGCTGAGCCTAAAGATAACAGTCTTGTTTTTCAAGATGAAAATGGACAGTTGATTTGGGCAAAATTCAAAGATGCTGAAAATGATGCGGACGCCGATGCTGATGCGGACGCTGACGCAGACAGTGATGTTGAACCACAAGCTCTGGTAGCTGAGGATTTACCTGCTGCTTTACCGGCAGAAGCACCACAAGAGTTGGTATCTGATGTTATTTACCAACCTATTTCTTCAATTGAACCATTACTTTATCACGATGCGGGTGTAAACCCATGGTTGTGGGCAGCTATTCCTTTAGTTGCGGGCGGTATTATCGCTGCAGCATCGAATAGTGATAATGATGATGACTCAACACCTGCTGATACCACTCCACCAAATACAGATGGAGTCACTTTCTCTGTTGATCCTGTTACTTCAGATAACGTAATTAATGCATCAGAAGCAGCAGGTAATGTCACGATTACTGGTGTTTTGAAAAACATTCCAGCAGATGCGGCCAATACTGTAGTAACAGTTGTTGTGAATGGGGTAACTTATAATGCAACTGTAGACAAAACAGCGGGTACATGGACAGTAAGTGTGCCTGGTAGTGGTTTAACAGCTGATGCAGATAAAACCATAGATGCGACTGTAACGTTTACAGATGCGGCAGGTAATAGCAGTACTGTTAAAGATACACAAACTTATACGATTGATACTGCTGCTCCTAATACGGATGAGGTTGATTTTTCGGTTGATTCTGTAACAGCTGACAATGTGATTAATGCATCAGAAGCGGCTGGTGATGTCACTATTACAGGTGTTTTGAAAAATATTCCGTCAGATGCAACCAATACTGTAGTAACAGTTGTTGTGAATGGGGTGACTTATACTGCAACTGTAGATAGTGCAGCAGGAACATGGACAGTAAATGTGCCCGGCAATGGCTTAGAGGCTGATGCAGATAAAACCATTGATGCTACTGTAACGTTTACAGATGCAGCAGGTAACAGCAGTACGGTTAGCGATACACAAACTTATACACTTGATACGACTGCACCAACGGTTGTACTTGAAGATGTTTCTACTAATGATAATACTCCTGCATTAACAGGTACTGTAAGTGACCCAACAGCGACTGTTGTGGTTACTATTGATGGTGTTGATTATCCTGCAGTAAATAACGGTGACGGCACCTGGACGCTTGCAGACAATACATTGCCAACACTCACCGATGGACCACACACTGTTACCGTGACTGTAACTGATGCAGCAGGTAATAAAGGTACTGATACAGGTGTTGTGACTGTTGACACAGCTGCACCAAATACAGCTGGTGTTAACTTTGCAGTTGATCCTGTTACTTCTGATAATGTAATTAATGCATCAGAAGCGTCAGGCAATGTCACTGTTACAGGTGTATTGAAAAACGTTCCTTCAGATGCGGCTACTACAGCCGTTACAGTTGTTATTAATGGGGTAACTTATACTGCAACTGTAGACAGTGCAGCAGGTACATGGACAGTAAGTGTACCAGGTAGCGGTTTGGTTGCTGATGCTGATAAAACGATTGATGCTAAAGTAACCTTCACTGATGCAGCAGGTAATAGCAGCACAGTTAACGATACACAAACTTATACACTGGATACAGCTGCTCCTTCAGCACCAGTAATTGACCCGGTTAACGGGACAGACCCGATTACAGGTACGGCAGAACCTGGTTCAACCGTAACAGTAACTTATCCTAATGGTGACACAGCAACAGTTGTAGCAGGACCGGATGGCAGCTGGTCAGTACCAAACCCTGGCCTTAATGATGGTGACGAAGTTGAGGCAATTGCTACAGATCCAGCAGGCAACCCATCTTTACCAGGTACAGCTACTGTTGATGCAGTTGCACCAGCAGTTGTTATAACTGATCTATTAACGAATGACAGTACACCTGCGTTAACCGGTACAGTGAACGATCCAACAGCTACTGTGGTTGTGAACGTGGATGGTGTTGATTATCCGGCAGTGAACAATGGTGACGGCACCTGGACGCTTGCAGACAATACACTTC